>JBLMXX010000540.1:0-5275 GCA_050257995.1 Acidobacteriota bacterium
CGCGGAAGAACAACGTGTTGAAGGAGAATGATCCAAACCTGACCGGCGATGACGTGCGGGAGGGTCTGACGGCGATCGTTTCAGTCAAGCTGGAAGAGCCGCAATTCGAGTCCCAGACCAAGGCGAAGCTTGGCAATGCCGAGGTCAAAACACAGGTCGAGTCCGTCGTCACCGAAGCCTTTGGGGCGTTCCTGGAAGAGCACCCGCGCGAGGCCAAGTCCATCATCGAAAAGTGCATCACCTCCGCACGCGCGCGGGAGGCGGCGCGGCAAGCCCGGGACCTGGTCATTCGCAAGAGCGCGTTGGAATCGCTTAGCCTGCCCGGTAAGCTTGCCGACTGTTCCGAGCGGGATTCGGAAAGGGCCGAGTTGTATATCGTGGAGGGTGATTCCGCCGGCGGCTCTGCCAAGCAGGGACGCGACCGCCGCTTTCAGGCCATCCTGCCCCTGCGCGGCAAGATCATGAATGTCGAAAAGGCACGCCTCGACAAAATGCTGCAGAGTGAAGAAATTCGCGCGATGATCACGGCGATCGGCACGGGCGTGGGCCAGAACTTTGATCTCAATACCCTGCGGTACAACCGCATCGTCATCATGACCGATGCGGACGTGGATGGCTCGCACATTCGCACCCTGCTCTTGACATTCTTCTTCCGCTACATGGAAGGGTTGATTGAGCACGGGCATCTTTTCATCGCGCAGCCGCCGCTTTACAAGGTCAAGACCGGCAAGACGGAACAGTACATTTTTGACGACAAGGAACTAGAGTCGCTGCGAAAGAAAGACAAGAACGACAAGATGGAGATCCAACGCTACAAGGGTCTTGGCGAAATGAATCCGGAACAGCTCTGGGAAACGACCATGAACCCCGAGAACCGGACGATCCTGCAAGTCAATCTGGAAGATGCCGCGGAAGCGGACCGCACTTTTGAAATGCTCATGGGCAGTGAAGTCGCGCCCCGAAAACGCTTCATCCAGACCCACGCCAAGAGTGTGCGCAATTTGGATATCTGATTTTAGAGAACTGATTGACCTTATCTATCGTTTGGAGTATATTTGAAATGGAACAGGCGTGAGCATATTTTCGATGAGGAGAGTCTACCAAGATGTTACCAAGGTCCGCCGACATCGTTGTCATCGGCGGGGGATGCATGGGCACGAGCACGGCGTACCATCTGGCTCAGCGGGGCGCCGGAAAAGTTTTGCTCCTCGAACGAGAAAAGTTCCTCGGTATGGGTTCCACCGGGCGTAATGCCGGCGGGGTGCGCTACCAGTTTTCCACGGAAGTTAATGTTCGCCTCTCTCTTTACAGCCTCGAAGTGATTTCGAATTTTCAGGACTTGTTTGGCATCTCCGCGGATTATCGCCCCATTGGTTATCTCTTTCTGCTGACGACGCCGGAAGAGGTGGCGACGTTCAAAGCCAATGTCGACATGCAGCAGCGGGTGGGAGTGCCCTCTGTGCAGTATCTCGAGCGCGATGAGATTGCGCGCTTGGTGCCAAAGGTCAACCTCGACCGGGTCCTGGGTGGGACTTTATGTCCGAGGGATGGTCTGGCAGACCCGAACAGCGTCACCCAGGGCTTTGCGAAAGCAGCTTTGGGGGCGGGCGCTCTCGTCGAAACGGACACGACGGTCACCGGCATCAAACTGGAAGCCGGGCGGATTGCGGGCGTGGTGACGAACCGGGGCGAAATTGCGACGCGCGCGGTCGTGAACTGCGCCGGTCCCTGGGCCGCGTCGATTGGTGAGATGGCAGGTTTAAAGATTCCGATCTTGCCGGTGCGCCGCCAGTTCTTCACCACGGATGCGGTACCGGAATTTCCGCGCGACCACGTTTTCACCATCGAATTCGCAACCTCGCTCTACTTTCACCCCGAAGGTCCAGGCATCCTGGTAGGCATGTCGAATCCCGACGAAAAGCCCGGAGATACCTACGCCATCGACGAAGAGTTTCATTTAAAGACGCTCGAGCGCGCGGTGTACCGCCTGCCGCTGATCGAACACGCCCGCGTGACGCGGCAAATTGCCGGGCTGTACGAAGTAACGCCGGATGGGCACCCGGTCCTTGGACCGGCGATGGATGTGGCCGGCTTTTACATCGCCGCCGGATTTTCAGGACACGGATTTCAGCATTCCCCCGCGACCGGCAAGGTGATGAGCGAAATCATACTCGATGGTGCGTCCAGGACCATCGACGTTTCGATGCTTGACCTGGCGCGCTTCGATCAAGGGCGTTTGATTCGTGAGGTAAATGTCGTCTAAGACGGATTCTGAGAGACTCTCTGTTCTGCGGAGGAAGGGCGGACAGGGCTGTCCGCGAGCTTGACCCAAGGAGGATGAAATGCCAATCTTGCGTGACCTTTTCTTGTCGATGTCGACCAACGCGGCCATACGCTGGTTTATCGTCAATTTCCCGCTCTCGCGGCGAATCTCGCGCCGCTTTATCGCGGGAGAGACTCTGGATGAAGCCATTCAAGTCGTCCGGAAGCTGAATGCTCAGGGGCTGGACGTAACCTTCGATCTACTGGGCGAGAGCGTTACAAAAGAAACGGAAGCGCGTGCCGCCAAGGATGCTTACCTCCGCGCTTTGGGAGCGATCCAGGCAGCTCAAGTCTCGTCACAGGTATCGGTGAAACTCAGCCAAATGGGGCTGGACCTGAGCGCCGACCTGTGCCTGGACAATATGCGGCAGATTGTCGGGAAGGCGAAGGAACTGGGCAACTTTGTGACGATCGATATGGAGGATTCGCAGCATACTCAATCAACGCTGAATATTTACAAGACTCTGCGGGAAGAATTCGATAATGTCGGTATCGTCATTCAGGGTTATCTCTACCGCAGTGAAAATGACATCCAGGCGCTCATCTCGATGGGGGCGTGCGTGCGCCTGTGCAAAGGTGCCTACAAAGAACCGCCGACCGTGGCGTTCCCGCAAAAAAAGGAAGTGGACGCCAATATGGTCGATCTTTCCCAGATGTTTTTCCAGTCCAACGGCAACGGTCACCGCCCCTATTTGCAGTTGGCAACGCACGACGAAAAGTTGATCAATTGGGCGGAGCAGTATGTGTCCGATCATCATATCGGTCGGGACCGTTTCGAGTTTCAGATGCTTTACGGGATCCGTCCCGACCTCCAACGGAAACTTGCCGCCAAAGGGTACACGATGCGTGTTTATGTTCCATATGGGTCGCATTGGTATCCCTATTTCATGCGGCGCCTGGCGGAGCGGCCGGCGAACGTCATTTTCCTGTTGAGCAACCTGTTCAAATCGTAGTGGATGCCGAGAACAGAGGATGCGAGGCTGAATCTCGGTCTCTAGTTCTCTGTGTGGGTCAGTCAATGAGAGCTGAAACTATATCCATCGGAACAGAGCTATTGCTCGGCGAAATCACCGACACGAATGCCGTGTGGATTGCCGAGCGGCTTGCCGAAGTCGGCGTCGATCTTTACTTTCGCACCACGGTCGGCGATAACGTCGGTCGAATTGTGGACGCGATTCGGCACGCCCTCACGCGCGCGGATGTGATCATCACCACAGGCGGGCTGGGCCCGACCGTGGACGATATGACCCGCGAGGCTGTGGCGCGAGCGACCGGCCGGGACCTGGTGCTGGATGAGAGTTTGCTCTCGCAAATCCGGGAGCGGTTCGCCAAATGGGGTACCCCGATGAGCGAGAACAATGTGCGCCAGGCATACATTCCACGTGGCGCCGCGCCGGTTGAGAATCCGGTAGGCACGGCGCCTTGCTTCATTGTCGAGTTTGTGGACCCGGTGCTGCCCGGCGACACGGATTCGCATTATGTGATCTCGCTCCCCGGTGTCCCGCGTGAGATGAAGTATCTTATGGAGACTCGCATCCTCCCCTGGCTCCGCGACCAGACGGGCGACGAACGCATCATCCTGAGCAAGACGCTCAAGACGTGCGCCATCGGCGAAAGCCTGGTGGATTCAAGAATCACCGATCTGGAAGCGTCGACGAATCCCACCGTGGGTTTGCTGGCGCATCCGGGTCAGACCGATGTCCGGGTAACAGCAAAAGCCAAAACGCGCGCCGAAGCCGAGCAGATGATTAGGGAGATGGAAGCCAAGGTACGCGAGCGTCTGGGCGATTGGATTTACGGCGAAGGGGACGAAACGGTTGACGAGGTGTTGGCACGCTTGCTGGCCGCGCGTAATTGGCGTCTCGCCATTGCCGAAACGAACACGGCAGGCAAAATCGCCGAGCGCTTGCGCGCGCGCCCGGAAGGGACGCGTATCATCAAATCGGCGATGTTGCTCGACAATGTCGACGAGTTGAGTGAAAAGAACGCCGCGACCATTGCGGAGCAGTTCCGCACCATGTCCGGCGCTGATATCGCGCTCGCCGTCCTTGGGACGACGAACTCAGGGCAGGACATGTACAGCGAGGATACCGGTCAAAGCGCCATCGCGGTTGCCACGGCAGCGGAAACAGTCTCACGCGCCTACAGCATCGGCGGGATTGCCGAACAAGCGCAGACCTGGGTCATTATGCGATCGCTGGACCTTGTCCGGCGCGTTGCGTTGAAGGCCAAGGCGAAGGACGAATAGCATTCAGACTCACACGGGGGAACGGTAATGGACGCCAATTCACTCATGTTTCTCTTCGCCGGGATCGCGATCAGCGCGGCCATCTTTGCGCTCTTGATCCTTTATTACCCCAAGCTCGCCGAGCGGTCGACGGGCGCGATCGGTGCAGCGAAAGAGGCAAATCGGGGTCTTTTGCCTTTCGTGTTTTACGGTATCTTGGCGGCGTACCGGCTGGGAGAACGTGCCCTCCGGGAGGGCTATCCGATTCCGCCGGGTCAGGACAAGAAAAAGATGGCCGGCAGCGTATACCAGGTGCTGCCCGCAAAAATCGGCGACGAAGAAATTGCCTCAGTTAAACAGCGCGTCTCGTCAGAGCAATTCGAGCAGTTGATCGAGGATTCCTTTTCCGGGTTTGACTCTTTTTTCAAAGATAATCGGTCTCACTTTGACGATCAGCTCGAGGCATGGAAAAAGGAACATCCGCGGGCTTAGCACATATTACTCCAGTAAACAGGTAGACAAGGTCGGCTGCCCTGTCTACCTGTTTGATTGTTAAAGCATCTCGGGGAGGTCATAGATGGCAGAAAATCCAGAGTTTGTCTGGGTGGATGGCAAGTTGACCCGCTGGAGCGAGGCTACCATTCACATCACGAATGTTGGAACGGCGGGTGTATCGTCGGTATTTGAGGGTATTCGTGCGTATTGGAATGACGCGACCCGCAAACT
>JBLMXX010000541.1:0-6819 GCA_050257995.1 Acidobacteriota bacterium
TCATACAGTCGGTTGATCGCCATCGCTCCTCCCGCTCAGAAAGTTGTCGCCAACTGATTCTAAGCGAGACGGCGAGGCGGTCAACCCCGTTTTGTTAAAAGTGTCAGGTAGCTAGAAACGTGAAACGTAAAGGGTTGCGGTTTGCTGACCACCAACCACTAACCACTCGCCACCGACCACTGACCACTGGACTTACGCGCGGCGGGCTTGCTTCTCCAGTTCGTTCTTGCAGCGGACGCACAGGGTCGTCTCCGGCAGTGCCTTGAGGCGCGCCGGATCGATCCCCTTGCCGCACCGTTCGCAGATCCCATACGTGCCCTTTTTGGCGGCGCGGAGGGCATAGTCGATCTCCTCCAGGCGAGCCTCCAGGCGCCGGACGAGCGCGAGATTCTTTTCGCGCTCGTAGACGTCGAGGTCAAACTCGTCGCTGTTGTTCTCAGGCTGAGTCCTGATATATTCGCGCAATCGTTCTATTTCGGCTACGGTTTGCTGGCGCTCCTTCTCCAGTTTCTTCCGCTCGGTCTCGGTCAACGTCTTGCGTTTCGGCATCGGCTTACTCCACGCCACCGGGTAAATTTGGCGCGGTTATAGCACAATTTCTACAGCGAGTCAATTACGCATATGCAAAAACACTTGACGCGGCGGACCGTTTTGCGCGTCCATAAAAAACTCGTCAGACTTTACGGCGAGCCGAAGCGGCGAAGGCGCCAGAGCGCGTTGGCACAACTCGTCGCGACCATCCTGTCCCAGAATACCGCCGATGTGAATACCGCGCGGGCGTTCGATAGTTTACAAACCCGGTTTCCCACCTGGGAACAGGTGCGGGATGCGCCCACGCACGCGATCGTGAAAGCGATCCGGTCCGCCGGGCTGGCGAACACCAAGGCGCCGCGGATTCAGGCGATCTTACACCAACTGACGCGCGAGCGCGGCGAACTCTCGCTGGATTTCCTGCGAGCAATGCCGGTCGAGCAAGCCAGGGAATACCTGATGAATCTAAAAGGGGTGGGACCCAAGACGGCTGCCATCGTCCTGCTATTCACTTTTGGCAAACCCGCGTTTCCGGTGGACACGCATATCTGGCGGGTGACGCGGCGGCTGGGGTGGATCCCGCCGCAGGCGTCGCGGGAGCAGGCACATATCCTGCTGGAGGCGCTGGTGCCGCCAGAACTGTATTACCCGCTGCATCTGAACCTGATCGCGCATGGGCGAGCGGTCTGCCAGGCGCGGCGGCCGCGGTGCGAGGTGTGCCCGCTGAAGGCGGAGTGCGATTATTATCAACAGCGTGACAGGTTGTAATTACGCGAGCAGCCGACGAGTAAACAAAAGCAGCCGACAGCACATTCTTCGCGGGAACATGTTACAGCCGAAGGGCGTACAGTGTTTCAAGCGCTTAGCTTTGCCTGGCTGCCAAGGTGTGTTGCGAACCGCACACGATGACGGTCATACCAGTAAGCCATCCCAAGTTGCCCGGGCCCTTCACTTGGTGCGGGATATAGTTTTTGACACTCGGGTCTAGAAAGGTGCCATGACCGTCATAGCCGCAAGCCCAGACTGTCCCATCTGACTTGACCACTCGGGTAATGTAGTTACCACCTGCTGCACCCCTAACGCCGGTCATAGGAGTGACACCATCTGGTCCTACCACGTGCACCGGCAATGAGCTGGTTGCTTGCTCACTATTAGATTTGCCATTTGCCAATTGTCCCTCGATATTGCTGCCCCACGCCCACAAGGTCGTGTCTTGATGGGGTAAGAGCGACGCTTGCTTTACTGCCAAGCTGTGGAATGCACCAGCCGCGATGATGAGGATATCTGTCAAAAAGCCCACACCCCCAGGACCTTTGACTTGCACAGGTCGCTTGCGGTTTGTTGAGGTGCCATCTCCCAACTGCCCCGAGTCATTTAGTCCCCAAGCAAAAACGGCCCCTCCCTCGCCGACGAGGAACCGTTTTAGTGCCAAGCTATGCTCAGACCCGGCTGCAATGGCTATGACATCGTTCAGGAATCCGGCACCTGTGGGACGTGCAACTTGCACCGGGAATTTGCGGTTTGTTGTGGTCCCATCCCCCAATTGACCCCGATTATTTCTGCCCCAGGCCCAGACGCTCCCATCCGACTTGAGCGCCAAGCAATGATATTTCCCTGCTGCGACGGCAGTGATATTGGTCAGAGCACTTGCACCATTGGGGCCCTTGACCATGATAGGAGCTATGCGGTTCGTTGTCGTGCCGTCACCCAATTGATATTGGTCATTGTTGCCCCAAGCCCAGACGCTGCCGTCTGAGCCAACGGCCAGACTATGATCGGTACCTGCCGCGACAGCCACGATGTTACTGAGAAATCCCGCGCCACCTGCATCTCGCACTTGCACAGGAGTATGACGGTCGGTGAGCGTACGATCTCCCAATTGTCCTTTGTCGTTCTTCCCCCATCCCCATACCGTTCCATCGCTCCTGACCGCCAGACTGTGCGTGTTGCCCGCCGCAATGGCCTTTACTCCCGTGAGAAATTCTGCACCTCCGAACCCATTCACTTGAACCGGCGTGCGACGGTCGATAATGGTATAGTCCCCTAACTGACCCGACAGGTTCCATCCCCAGGTCCAAGCACTTCCGGGTGAGGGCAGCAAGGCCCCATCGGCTCGCAGCGCCAGACTGAAAGCGCTACCTGCTGCAATCGCGGTAGCTCCGATCAGGGATGGCGGAGTTTCCACACTTTTCACAAACACCGCTCCCTTGCGCGTGACGTGAGTGCCATCTCCCAATTGCCCTTTGTCGTTCTTCCCCCAAGCCCAGATGGTCCCGTCAGACTTGAGCGCCAGGCTGTGAGAGAATCCCGCCGCAACGGAGAGAAATTCAACCAGACCTGCATTGCTATTGGCATCTTTGACCCGAATGGGCGTCGAGCGGTTCGTCGTCGTTCCGTCTCCCAATTGTCCCGAGTCATTCTGACCCCAAGCCCACACAGAGCGATCCGCCTCCAATGGTGGAAAGTGAAGGGTCACGGCAAGGCTGTGGTACAAGCCTGCTGCAATGGCGGCAAAAATGCCACCAGAAGCTCCAGGAGGATCTTTCACCCGCACGGGCGTGTGGCGATCAGCAGTCGTTCCGTCCCCTAGTTGCCCAGAGTCGTTTTGGCCCCAGGACCACACATTACCGTCAGATGTGAGGGCAAGATTGTGCCCCCCACCCGCGGCAATCGCCGTAATGTCCGTCAGAAAGCCATTCCCTCCGGGACCTTTCACCTGGACCGGGTGGCTACTGCTTAGATCGGTATCGTCTCCTAACTGCCCCCAGTCGTTCCACCCCCAGGCCCAGACAGTTCCATCCGACTTGAGCGCCAGGCTGTGAAGTTGCCCCGCCGCGATGGCCGTGACGTTGTCCAGACCTATGACTTGAACCGGTGTGTGGCGTTCAGTGGTGGTGTTATCGCCCAACTGACCCACGCTGTTTGCGCCCCAGGCCCAAATCGTGCCATCGAATTTCAGTGCCAGACTGTGCCCATTACCCGCAGCAACTGCTGCAATGTTGTTCAATAATCCGATGCCATCCATGCCTTTTACTTGGAGCGGCGTGCTGTGGTCCGTTGTCGTGCCAATGCCCAACTGACCAAACGCGTTGGAACCGGAGGCGAACACGATGCCGCCGAAGCCGATGCCCAGCATATGAGCGAAGCCCGCTGCAATTGCGGTCACATCATTCGCGCCCCCAGGACTGTACAGTATTTCCGGGAGGCTACGGTCATCTGTCGTGCTGTCTCCCAATTGGCCGAAGCTGTTTTCGCCCCACGAGCGTGCTGCACTGGGGGGAGCAATCGGCCCTGTCGCGCGCTGCCTTTTTTTCATTCGCATGTTAGCCTCCCGGTGTGTTGCTGCTTGAGGAATCGCAGCCTGTGTGAAACGCAATTTCCGAATACTACTTCTGCGACGTGTGCTAAATCTCTGCCGATGCTCCGATGGCCGAATCTTTATGTCGCCGAATCCGAACTCTTCTCAACCGAAGAACGAGTTGGCAAACGATCCGGTAGCGACTTGGGGAGCCTGTAAATCGTGGCTTGGCTGAATTGAGTCCAGAGTTCGAGTTCTTGTTCTCGCGTGGCGGCGGGCGGCATTCGCAGTCGCGTGCGGAGTTCAGGCAAAAACCCATCGAAGGCGGCTATAACCGCCTCGCCCCATCCGATGACGGCGTTGTCGGCACGCGAAAATGCCAGTGCTGCTACGATCAGAGCCCCGATTGGAAATTCGAGGCCGAGCCATCGACCCGCTTGTACCGCGACGATGAGGTACATCCCCACGTATACGAGGCTGAGCAATATGACATTCACCCAGAAATCCGTAGTCGCTTTCGCCGCATCGACCAGTTCTCGATAATCTCTCGGGACGATGGCTAGCAGGCGCGTCCAGCCCGGTACAGAATCTAGGCCGTACATCACGCGAGGATAAACCTCGAAGGCTCTCACGATATTTCCAAAAGGGGTAGGCAGTAGCCAGGCTTCGTCGTCTGGAAACCTTTCAACCAGGTCCCTTTTCAGACGCATTCGTATTAGGCGGAGTTCTCTCGGAACGGCTTCTCCCTGTGCTCGATGGACTTTATTTTTCTTCGGTATCCCGTATGGCCTGTTGAAGAGAGCGGAATCTTCGTTTCTCGATGGAGCCCCACAGCCGTGCGGGATTGAACCTGCCGTAACCTTCCATGAGTCTCAATATTTCATGATTCGCACTGAGCGAACCAATCCCGCCAAGCCATGAAACCAGGACCACGACGGTAGTGCCCAACAAGATATCCGCTTGAGCAATACCGAGGAGGTTAGCAGTGAAACCATAGCGGCTCAGTAGAGCAAAAGTGGCTGCCACGAACGCCGCCACCGGGAGGAAATAGGCCGTCGCAAAGTCTCGACCAAACAATTTGGGCAGTTCACCAAACACAGGGTCTTCTCCGCTGCAAAGGACTATTGAAGGGTATGTTCAGTCGGGCTCTGGCGGTTCCGTTGTGGGATCACCCGGAAGTCGGTTCATCAAACGGCCCAGGCCGACGGTAATGTTCCCTCCGGGGGCAATCATACCAATTACATCCGTGCCTAAATTAAGGAGTTCTGCCTTCGAGATCATCCCCGATCCGTAATCTCGGACCTTGAATTGAGCAAAAGGGGAGCACTATCGGGGATTAAGTTTCCAGTTACCGCGTCGGTGACTAGCCTCACCTCTTTGCCGCTGACCGGAAAAGCGTTTTCTCTGGATCGATCAGACACATAGCGCACTGTGCCCGCAACATGCCAGAATGGTTCGAATCGTTTCTGGTGAGCGACCAGGACGATCTCTTCGGGCTTGAGTCGAAGTATAAGGGCATCCAGTCCAGTCGATACGGCCGCAAAGCGCTTGCTAGCGGCCCGTGTCTCGGCCTCTTCGAGTGTTAATGTTTTGTCTTGCACGAAGATACGTAGATGAGCAATTTGAATTTTCACGGAGGCTCACCATTCTAGAGAGTAGGCCTGGATGCGGTTGGGTTATGTACTGACCAGCCACTTTCCGTTCAATGCCTTTCCTATCACAGATCCTGAAACCAACATGAGGCAGGCCAATGGATGGTCTGCCTCATGTAAGCGGTGGATTACACAGGTCATGGCACGGAGATACAATTGCGTGAGCCACTTGACAGGAATTGTTTTTCGAAAAACGATTGCTGTTCCCGTCCCGGGTCTGGGCTCTATCCAGCGATTCATCACATTCCGATTCTCCCGCCGTCATCACGGAAGTTGGACCTCGCGTGCCGAGATCGGTCGAGTACCGATTTATCGGTAAGCCTATGCAGCGATCACGATATAGACAAAGGTTGGCGGATTACTGACCAGAGAAGCTGGATGTATTGTAGCAGACCACTTAGATAGCCGTCAAGCGCTGCTTGTTGCTTTCTTCACAACACCGTGGACTAGTCACATTTTTGCCAAGCTCAGCGCCTCTGGCTTGCTCAATGGTTTTGAACAAATTGACCAAATCCTGAATACTTTCGACCCGTATCGCCCGCGTTTCCGATAGATACGCATATCTGGCGGGTGACGCGGCGGCTGGGGTGGATCCGGCCGCAGGCGTCGCGGGAGCGGGCACACAGAATACTGGAGGCACTGGTGCCGCCGGAACTGTATTACCCGCTGCATCTGAACCTGATCGCGCATGGGCGGGCGATATGTAAAGCGGGCAGACCCCGGTGCGAGGTGTGCCCGCTGACAGATTTATGCGAGTACCATCAGAGAAGAGAAAGTGAAGATGCAGTTGTAAGAACTTGATGGCTATTTGAGGATCAAGTATTCGCCGGTGAAAGGCATAATGCCGCGTGAGGTGATACGCCCTATTGACTATCTCGCCAATCACATTATAATCCTTCGTGAAACTCCAATTCCACAACTTGCCTTCCACTGAGTCTGGACGCGCTATGGAGGGAACAGGGATTATCCTTACGACATCATTCAAATTCCGCCCATGTCTGTAAAGCAATAGGCATAGGCGGTTTTTTGTTCTGTCGGATTTGGAGTTAAGGCGGAAGCCAAAATGGGCCGGAACGGCTGAACACAAAATGGATCTCATTACGCAACTTTCTCAACTAGAGTCCGCACAACTCGTTCGTCGCATTGGGGACGAAGAGGACGCGTACATTTTCAAGCACGCGCTGACCCAGGATACGGCGTACCAATCCCTCTTGCTCAAACGGCGGCGCGAAATTCATCGCCTCGTCGCGCATGCATACGAAGCGCAGTACGGCGATCGCTGTCTGGACGATTATGCGGGAATTCTCGCGCAACATTATGCTGAGGCGGGCGATGACG
>JBLMXX010000542.1:0-4663 GCA_050257995.1 Acidobacteriota bacterium
TGACCGTCATCGCCGGGTACATGGAGGGGCTGATCGACGGCGTCATCCAGCCGGAGCCGCAGATCTTTGCGATGGTACACCACGAATCGGTGCGGCTCAAGTGGATGACCGAGGAACTCGCACTCCTCTCGCGCGCAGAGGCGGGACAATTGCGCGTGGAGCCGCGCCTCATCCTGCTCGCGATCGTCATCGAGCGCGTGGTCGCCCAATTCCAATCCCAGACTGCCTCCCAAGGGCTGACCTTGAGACTCGACGTGCCGGACGATTTGCCTCCCGTCCTGGCCGACCCGGACCGCGTGGAGCAGATCCTGATCAACCTCATGACGAATGCCGTCCAGTACAGTCCTTCGGGGGGCTCTATCACGGTTTACGCTCGACCGCTCGATCCGTTTGTCGAAGTCGGCGTAGTCGATACAGGCATCGGGATCGCGGCTGAACATCTGCCCCATATCTTTGAGCGCTTTTATCGCGTGGACAAGTCTCGCGCGCGGCAGAGCGGCGGTGCGGGCATCGGCTTGACCATCGCGCGCCATCTGGTCTATGCGCAAGGTGGCGAGATCTGGGCAGAGAGCGATGGTTCTGCGCGCGGCTCGACCTTTCGCTTTACTCTGCCCATGTATAATCCGGTCTCCCGGTAAGCAGGACGCAAACCATGCCAGGCTTCCTGTCGACGTTCAATTGGGGCGACTTTATTCCGATTGTCGGGCTGTGGGTCCTGACGATCCTCGTTTCGGTGGGCATGCTCGCGTGGCTCTTCCCGCGCATGGAACACGGCGAAGCCGACCCGTCCTCGCAAAGCGAGGTGCTGCCCTGGTACCCGATTCCGCCGCGCGTCCGCCAGTTGCTCGAACGGCGCCTCCCTGTCGGACCGTTGGCGGCGGTGCCGTTCAACCCCGCGTACTGGCGTGCCAACCTGCGCGTCACATTCGCCTTTCTCACGGTCTGGCTCCTCGTTGCCTTTCTCCCTCCGCTCTTCTCCGGACTGCTGAACGGCATTCGCATCCTCACCGGTTTCCCCCTGGGCTATTACATGGGTTCGCAAGGCGCGCTCATCGTCTTTTTTGGACTGATCGTAGGCTATGCGTGGTACATGGCGCGCGTCGACCGCCGCTTTTCCACCCGCCCGGCATCTCACGGCCTGCAGACCCGACGCTATTCCGCGCGCCTGGGACTCATCTTTCTCTGCTTTACGATTGGCTTTATCCTTTTCGTCGGCGTGATGGGAGTGGTCGAAGCGCGCTTTGGACTTTCCTCGAACTCGCTCGGCTGGGCGTTGTTGGTTTCGAGCATCGGCTTGTACGCGGTCATCGGCATTGGGAACCGCGCCCACTCGCTCGACGAGTACTTTGTCGCCGGGCGGCGCGTCCCGGCATTTTTCAACGGGATGGCGATCGCGGGCGACTGGATGAGCGCGGCGACCTTTGTCTCGATGGCAGGCACCCTCTGGCTGCTCGGCTACGAGGGGCTGGCGTACATCATGGGATGGACCGGCGGCTATGTGATCCTCGTCACGCTGCTGGCGCCTTACCTCCGCAAGTTCGGCCAATTCACCATTCCCGATTTTGTCGCGGCGCGGTATGAGGGCAATACGGCGCGCCTGGTCGCCGCGCTGATCGGCGTCATCATTTCATTTACGTACGTGACGGCGCAAGTGACGGGCATTGGCATCATCATGACGCGGTTCCTGGGGGTGAACTATGTGGTCGGCGTCATGGTCGGCATGGGCGCCGTCTTGTTTTGCTCGTATCTCGGCGGCATGCGCGCCATCACGTGGACGCAGGCGACCCAGTGCATCGTCCTTGTGCTGGCCTATCTGGTTCCGGTGACCCTTCTTTCCTGGCGGGACACTGGCGTTCCTATCCCTCAGATCATGTACGGTCAGGCGCTTGAGCAAATTGTCCGCCTCGAAGCCGAGCAGGGCATTGTGAATTCATACGTCATGCCCTTTACGCACGGCACGCTGTTTAACTTTGTGGCGCTGATGCTTTGCCTGATGTTAGGCACCGCCGGGATGCCCCATATCCTCGTCCGCTTTTACACGGTCCCCGATGCGGGCGCGGCGCGCCGGAGTGTTGGATGGGCGATGCTGTTCATCGCCCTGGTGTACTTGACGGCGCCGGCGTACGCGGCTTTTTCTCGGTGGGAAGTTTTGCAGAATGTAGTCGGCAAGCCCATTGGCGCGATACCCGATTGGGCGGTAAACTGGATCAATGCCGGGCTTTTGACGATCAAGGACTTGAACGGCGATGGCATTTTGCAGTTCAATGAACTGCGCATCGATCCCGACGTCGTCGTGCTCGCCACGCCTGAAATCGCCGGACTGCCGCAGACCATCGCGGCCCTGGTCGCGGCGGGCGGACTCGCCGCGGCCTTGTCGACCGCCGACGGCTTGCTGCTCGTCATCGCGTCCGCGCTGTCACATGACTTTTACGCGCGCACGCTGAATCCGGCCGCATCGCCCCGCACGCGCCTGTTGTTAGGTCGCATTGGCGTGCTGGTGGCTGCGGTGATGTCCGCGGTGGTTGCGGGGCGCCGCCTCGGCATCATCGTCCAGTTGGTCGCCTGGGCATTCTCCTTCGCGGCCGCAACGCTTTTTCCGATTCTCGTCCTGGGCATTTTTTGGAAGCGCGCGAACGGTCGCGGCGCCGTCGCCGGCATGCTCGCCGGGCTGGCGGTGACGCTTGCGTATATGCTGTTCAACTCGGTGAATTCGAATTGGAATATCCTGGGCATCACCAATATCGCCGCCGGAATTTTTGGCATACCGGTGAATTTTGTCGTGGTGATAATCGTGAGCAAGCTCTCTCCTCCTCCTCCCCCTGAAATCTCTGCGCTCGTCGACTCTTTGCGACAACCGTAACAATCGTTACCAAAACATTACACAATCTTTGCCGAATCCTGTTTCTCCTCTTATTCTCTCCTTACGATTTGATGTTATCCCTATAGTAGGATTTTTCTCGTTCGATACGCTTGATAACCGTCTGCAATGAACTGGCAGACCCGTCGCCTAATGGAGGGCCGCACGTGAGTACGTGTGACCCACCCACCCTCCGGCTGGTGGGTTTTTATTATCTCATGGCAGTTTTGGCTCCTGGCGCGTTGTCAGGGCAATGCCGGCATGGTCGAATGGGGGGTGTCCATTGTCACTTGAGAGTTTTTACGAAACCGACCTTTTTGTCGCGATGGTCGGTTTTTGTTTTCCGTTTATTTCCATACTCATTAGAAAGGAGGTTGCCCGGTCCCTTGCCGATTGAACCCGGGATCCATCTGTCCTTACTTTTCGCTAATTATCATTCGTCGAATCGCGCGGCTCGCGATCGGGCCGCCAATTTTTGGGAGGAGTGAAAACAATGGCAACGGCAGTCCAGACCGCCGGTGAAACGGGCGGTTACGACATCAAGAGGATCATCTTTGCCGCGGCGGCGGGGACGATGATCGAATGGTACGACTTTTACATCTTCGGCAGTCTCTCGACGACCATCGCGAGCAAGTTCTATCAAACCGGCACGCCCGTTGGCGACATCATCGCGTGGCTCGCGACCTTTGCAATCGGGTTCATGGTGCGCCCCTTTGGCGCCATCGTGTTTGGCCGCATCGGCGATCTCATCGGGCGCAAGTACACCTTCCTCGTCACGATGAGTCTCATGGGCTTGTGCACCTTTGCCGTCGGTCTCTTGCCGACTATCGAGACCCTGGGCGTCTTTGCGGGCATCATTCTCATCACTCTCCGCATCCTGCAGGGTTTGGCCCTCGGCGGTGAGTACGGCGGCGCGGCGACCTATATTGCCGAACATTCGCCGGCCGGCAAGCGCGGCCTGTACACCAGCTGGATCCAAACGACCGCCACGCTCGGACTCTTCCTTTCGCTGGGTATCATCCTGATCACCCGCCAATCGCTCGGCGATGCCGCCTTCAAGGATTATGGGTGGCGCATCCCGTTCCTCGTCTCGATCTTCTTGGTCGCCATCTCGCTGTATATCCGCATCTCGCTGCGCGAGTCCCCGCTGTTCCAAAAACTAAAGGACACCAAGACTATCTCCAAGAATCCCCTCAAGGAGAGCTTTGGCAATCCCTATAACCTGCGCTGGGTCCTGTTGGCGCTGTTCGGGGCGACGATGGGGCAGGGCGTGGTGTGGTACACCGGTCAGTTCTATGCCCTCTTCTACCTGCAGACCGTCTTTAAAGTGAGTCTGATCGACTCGAATATCATCATCGGCGCCGCGGTCCTGCTCGGCACACCGCTGTTCGTGTTCTTCGCCTGGCTGTCTGACCGCATTGGTCGCAAGCCCATCATGATGGCAGGCATGCTCCTGGCCGTTCTGACCTACTACCCCATCTACGGATTGATGGCGTCGTTCGCGCCCAAGGCCGGTCAAATGTTCATCTTCCCCTACATCGGCTACAATCCCGTCGCGCTGGTCGTGCTCGTCTTTATCCAAATGATCTACGTGACCATGGCTTACGGACCCATCGCCGCGTTCCTGGTCGAGTTGTTCCCGACCAAGATCCGCTACACGTCCATGTCGCTCCCCTACCACATCGGCAACGGCGTATTCGGCGGTCTGGTCCCGATCCTTGGATTGAGCTTTATCCAGGCGTCCGGCAACGATTTCGCCGGCTTGTGGTGGCCGATGTTGATCGCCGGCATCTGCTTTGTGGTCGG
>JBLMXX010000543.1:0-9474 GCA_050257995.1 Acidobacteriota bacterium
GCAGGAGCAATCGCTCCGGTGCCGATACTGACGTCTGCGATGATGGCCTGATGCCCTCGCGCCTGGATTTTCTCCTTGAGGATGGAGAGCGCCTCTTCCCTCTCGTCCATCATGCCGATTACGAGAATTTGCACAGACCAATCCCTCCAAGAACACAAAGTAAGCGCGATTCCTTCGATTTGCCCAGGTCGCAACGTCTCTACATTTCACGGAAACTCGCGGCGAATTCGCGCGGAGCCTGCGACTCGATGCCGACCATCTCTTCACGCGGGAAATATTCGTCCCAGTGGTCCTTGACGAACTTGGTCATGTTCTCGTCCAGTTCGATCTGGCGCGGCTTGAGCTTCCACTCGTAGGGAATGCAGGTATCGATCAGGATCCGCGAAGTCAATTCGCGAGCATCGACGTGCAGTGAGGGGTCCAGGGGTGTCGAGCGCCCACGCGAGAGGATCTGCGTGCCGCGCTCCGGCTGATAACGGAACGAGAGCGCGTATATGACTTGGTCCATGTTCTCAGGATCGATGTCGTCGTCGACGACGATAACAGTCTTGAGCCCATAGTTGCCGGTCACCGTCGCAAAGGCAGCCAATCCGACCTGCGTCGAGTGTCCAGGGTACATTTGCTGGACCGAGATGATGGCAAGCATGCGTCCGGCGGATGCGGGGGGGCCATACACGCCCTTGATGCCGGGGATCTTCATATTCATCAGGTCGTTCCACAGCGACGCGGTGCGATTCAAGCCCATCACCATGTGCGTATCCGTGGTCGGCTTGCCGACGGTGGTGCCCCACAGGATGGGGTTGTTGCGGTGTGTGATGGCCTTGACTTTGATATATTCTTTCGGGTTCTCATCTTTGGCGGAATAATAGCCTGTATATTCGCCGAACGGTCCCTCGCGTTCAAACTCACCGGACGTGATCTCGCCTTCCACCACGATTTCCGCCGTCGCGGGAACCAGCAAGTCGCTGGTCTCGCATTTCACGAGTTCGACCGGCAAATCTCTCAGAGCACCCGCCACCTCGTATTCGCTTTCCACTAGCGGGAAAAGCGTGCTGGACACGAGAAACAATACCGGGTCAGTGCCAATGACGAGTGCCACAGGCATGTTCTTTTTTGCTTTCCCATACGCGCGTAAATCAATCTCGCCATCCTTTCCCTTGAGCATTTGGATGGAAGCGCGGTGCTCGTCCAACACCATTACGCGGTAGGTACCGAGGTTTAAACGGCCCGTATCCATACTCTGCGAAACGGTGAAGGCCGAGGTCCCTAAATAACGCCCTCCGTCTTGAGGGTAGAACCAAGGCGCCGGCAGGTCCAGCAAGTTTGCCTTCTCGCCAAGGAAAATATTCTCCTTGGCAGGACCGGTGGACAAAACGGTGGGCGCCACTCGCTTGCCCTGAATGCGGTTGACCCAGACGCGCGCCAGTTCGAGGAAACTGAGGCGGCGATCCATATCCAACGCAATCGCCAAGCGATCTTTGGTGGTAAGCAAACTGGTCAGCACCGACTTGCCCGGATATCCCTTGACGTTTTCAAACAACAAAGCAGGGCCTTGTTGTGTTTCATTGACCTTGGCGACATGCCCGATTTCGAGATTCCAGTCTACTTCCTTATGCACACGTTGAAGCAGTCCTTCGCTTTCGATACGCGCGAGATATTCACGTAAATCACGGTACGGCATTTTTCCTCCCTCCAGAATTAAGATTACCCATGAGGAAACCAGATGGGCCCGGCCATTATTTCGAACTGTTGGTGCTACACTTTGCAGTTACCCCCAACCTCCTTCATCCGGAAATAAAAAAGGCAGACAAATACATCTGCCTCTCAATTGATAAAATTTGGGTACTGCACGCGACGCGTAATCTGCCACATCAGCCGGACGCAGCGCGGCGAACACGTCGGAACGGCACCCGACCAACGGATCCACAGGGCAACTTTGGACGACTGCATAACGTCCTCCCTTCGCTCGCGTCGCGTAGTAGAATTCAATCTATAACGCCGCGTTCATCGCGGCGTTAATGATCTAACCCGTATGTCTGTTTTATTGTGAGCGTTATTGTAAAGACATATTATAGCAACTGGTATCGCGCGTCTACTACCCGTAAGAGTAGTTTTCGTGTCCAACCGCATCTTTTTACGATCTCCCTTTTCGCGTTTTCCAAAATTCTCGCATTGCCCGGACCAGATCGGCTTGCATATCGCAAACGAGCAGCCCACGCTCCTGGAAATTTTCCCCTGAAGATGTATTGGTCCAGCGGGCATCTACTTCAGCATAAAAGCGCTGACCGATCACGTCGACTTTGCCAAAGGCAATGTGGACATCGCGATGGTCCTTCATCCACCACTCAAAACCTTTGCGGAGATTTTCACGTCCGTGTATAGGCGTTTGAAATGGATCTACTTGCTCGGTTGCATCGGGCGTGAACAGTGCCGCCATCCCATCCGAATCCTTGTTCTGCCAGGCAGATGCAAGCGCGTCGAGCCATTGACGTGCAACCTGTTCGTCCATCCCTTACTCGCTTTCGGGCTACCGAACTGTAAAAGCCGGACCTGGGTCCCCTACCCGGTGATCCAACAGATGATGATCTTTCCTCTAACTGTCTCTGGCAGACTCCCCCTGGCGGAGTCTGAATCGCTGGATTTTGCCAGTGGCTGTCTTGGGTAGCTCGTTCGTAAATTCGATCCAGCGCGGGTACTTGTAAGCGGCGATCTTGTCTTTGACAAACGCCTTGAGCTCCGCTTCCAGTTCCGTGGACGGCGAATTTCCCTGCTTGAGAATGACAAATGCCTTGGGCTTGACCAGCTCGTCCTTATCCATCAAACCGATGACCGCACATTCCAGCACCGCCGGGTGCAGCATCAGCGTGGCTTCGACCTCGACAGGGCTGACCCAGATCCCGCCTGCCTTGAGCATGTCGTCCGAGCGACCCTGGTACCAGAAATAACCGTCCTTGTCGATCAAATATTTGTCGCCTGTACGAATCCACTCCCCTTCGAGCGTCTCCTTGGTCTTGACGTGTTTATTCCAGTAGTACGCGCAGGTTGAGTCGCCGCGAATAAGGAGATTGCCGACTTCGCCCTGTGGGAGTTCGCGGTCATCCTCATCCACAACTTTGGCATCATAACCCGGGACCAATTTGCCTGACGACCCCGCGCGCACTTCTTTGGCTCGATTCGAGATAAAGATATGCAGAATCTCTGTAGACCCGATCCCATCGAGAATTTCGACGCCCCACCTGGCGACCCATTTGTCAAAGAGAGCCTTGGGCAGCGCCTCCCCGGCACTCACACATAACCGCACGGAGTCAAGATTGTATGCGGACGTGTCCTCTACGGCGAGCAGTCCCGCGTAGGCGGTCGGCACGCAGAAAAACAGCGTCGGCTTGAATTTCGTTACTATGTCGTAAATCGGCTTTGGCTCGGGACGACCAGGATGGAGAATTGCCGTACCGCCCACATAAAATGGGAAATACAACCCATTACCCAAGCCATATGCAAAGAAGAGCTTGGCAACGGAGAACGTACGGTCATTTTCATTAATGTCCAGCACGGAGCGGGCATAGTTCTCCGCGCAGTAGACCATGTCATGCTGTAGGTGGACCGCGCCCTTGGGGAAACCCGTCGTTCCGGAACTGTACAACCAGAAGCATGCATCGTCACGGGAGGTATCGGCGGGTGTCAGTTCGGCAGACTCTCCCTTGATCCAATCGCCGAAATGGATGGTTCCGGCAGGCGCTTTGCCTACTACGATTATGTGCTTGAGCCATTTCAGTTTTGCGCGGATTGGCTCGATGCTAGCATATACCGGCTCGCTCACAATCAGCGCGACGGCGCGGGAATCGTTCAGAAGGTACTCGTAATCTGCCGACTTGAGCAGGGTATTGGTGGGGATTGGCACGGCCCCCATTCGGATTGCGCCAAAGAAGCTGGCGACGAACTCGGGTGAATCCAGAAGAAGCAGAAGGACCCGCTGTTCCATCTGCACGCCTAGACGGATGAGCGCGTTCCCTGTCCGATTCACCATAGCCGCCACGTCGGTGTACGTCAAGGTTTGGTCGCCGTACAGGATCGCCGTCTTGTTGCCTCTTCCTGCGTCCAAATTCGCGTCGATGAAGGTCGTCGAGGCATTGTAGCGATCCGGCAAAACGAGTGTGCCCATAGTCTCCTCCCTTCAGAGTTTGAAACCCCTATTCTAGATTCTTCACCCGCCCAAGACGCGCAGTGCCGTCTCGCGCAGGATTTTTCGTTTGGCTTCCTCTGAAATCGGCAGAGCCTTGAACTTTTCAAGATTGGCGCCAATATCCTTTACCCCCGGTCCGGGCCAATCGGAACCGAACATAGTCTGGTCTGCAAGTTGGTCCAAATGCGGAAAATACTTGAGCAGATTTTGAGGCGGTATGCTGGAGATATCGAGGAAAACGTTTTTGCTGCGGCGCAAGAGAAAAAGCGCTTCGTTCATCCACAAAGGTCGCCCGCCGTGCGCCAGAATGATTTTCAGTTTGGGAAAATCGACCAGCAGGTCGTCAATGTGAATCGGCTGGGCGAATTTATTGCGCGCCTTGGGGAATATGGATGTACCGGTATGGAATATGACAGGCAGTCCCAGCGCCTCCGCGCGCTCATAAATCTGCGCCTGCTGGGGCAGAGTCTCCCGGTAGGCATTGGGATAGAGCAATTGGTGCGGCGGATGGACTTTTAGAATCCGGATTCCCAAGTCTGCAATGCGGTTCACTTCCGCCGCGCAGTCCTTGCTGAATCGCGGATGAACGGAGCCGCACGGAATAAGACGGTCCGGGGCGTGACGGGCGTATTGAGCCACCCAGTCATTCACCTCAGCCGTAAAGCCCATCACGTTAGGGCTGACATAGTTAATGAGTACGGCTTTTTCAACACCGACGCGGTCCAAGTATTTCAGGAATTTAGTTGGATTGGCGACGATCTCGCGGACATGGCCAAAATCGGCGTGGTGCGCGCCGAATGCTTCTGCTGCTTCGGCGTTTAGCATTTCGAGTGGTTGAACATGAACGTGAATGTCAATGGCAAGCATAGTAGTAAATCAGGCCGGTTGATCTATGGCCGCTCCTAGCGTGTCCAGAACCCTTGTGGATCATACCGTCGAATAATCGCCAATTCTTTTTCGGTCGGCGGCGGTGTTTCACTTACGCGCGGTGCCACTCGCAAGTCCCATCCTGTTTCGGCACGCACGGAATCGACCGTCTGCCCGGGATGATAGGAGCGCAGAACGGATTCCCCTGACGCCGGATCAAAGCCCAGCACAGCGAGCGTGGTGATGACGGCGCTTGGACCGCCTCGCGGCAAGCCGGCGCGCTGGCGCCAACCGTCTCCCTCGCCATAGCCGGAAGAAGTGATGTAATTGACTCGTTCCACGAGGCGGCGCTTTTCATGCGCCATGATCACGACGAGGCGCTTGGAAAGACTGGCAATATCGGCCGCACCGCCACTACCCGGCAGTTTGGTCGACGGTCTCTGAGGATTTCCGAGATAGGACGTATTGAGGTTTCCAAAACGGTCGACTTCAGCGCCGCCGATAAAACCAAGATCAACATAGCCCTGCTGGAGCAGGCCCATAATGTTGATCATCCGAGTTGCCCAAAGGGCGTTCGTGATGTTAGGAGGGTCGCCCATCGTATAGAGTAGTTCGGGTGACGGCGTATCGCGCACGAGGCCGCATTCGAACAGGCCAATCGCATTGGGCGCGTGTGCCTCCTTTGCCAACGCAAAAGCGATCAGGGGCAGACGCATGCCGGCGAAAACAATCTCGCCATCCCGGATCTCCCGTGCCGCGGCAGCAACCATCAATTCTTGAGGAGTATAATCCATAGTTGAAAGTAGAGGACACTGGTAGACTTGTAAACAGGCCACCTCACCCTGTCAACCTGTTGCTATCACCACGCCCTTGGTTTCGAGGTAGTATTCCAGCGCTTCGGGTCCATGCTCGCGGCCGATCCCGCTCATTTTGGTCCCGCCAAATGGCAATTCGTCGTAGCCGATATGAAGTGAATTGATCCAGACATTACCTGCCTGGAGACTTTCGGCGGCGTACCGCGCTTTGGTCAGGTCACGCGTAAAGATGCTGGCGCCCAACCCCCACATCGAATTATTCGCCATCTCAATCGCCTGGTCAAGGTCCTTGACGCGCCACACGGGCAAGGCGGGACCAAAGACTTCCTCGGTCACCATCTTGGAATCGACCGGCACGTCGGTCAGAAGGGTCGGGTTTAGGAAATAGCCATTTTCATATCCCGCACCCTTGGGTCGCGAGCCACCTGCTAACACACGCGCGCCCTTGTTGACTGCGTCGGCGACCTGTGCCTCGACTTCTTCCCGCTGTGCCGAGGTATGCATTGGGCCCATAAAAACACCCTCTTGGTCACCATTACCCACTTTGAGTTTCTGGACGCGCGAGGTCAAGCGGTTTATAAAGTCATCGTAGATGCTGTCAAACACATAGAGCCGCTTGACGGCGAGACAGGCTTGACCACAGTTGAAATATCGACCAATCCAGGTGGCGCCCTCGGCGCGTTTAAGGTCGGCGTCATCGCAGATGATCAACGGGTCGCTCCCGCCGAGTTCCAGCGTAATCCGCTTCATCCCGCGCCCGGAGATCTCAGCCACACGCTGACCCGTATCGCTCTGGCCGGTGAACGCCACGCGGCGTACCTTTGGATTTGAGATCAACTCTTCTCCGACAGTGCCGCCGGGCCCCGTAACGATGTTCAGCACTCCCGGCGGTAAGCCCGCGGCATTCAATAACTCAATAATGCGCGTCGCAGTGAGCGGCGTAGTGCTAGCGGGCTTGTGAACAACCGTGTTTCCCGCGACCAGCGCTGGACCAATCTTGGTACCCATCAGCGTAATTGGGAAATTCCATGGCGAAATCGCGGCCACGACTCCCATCGGCTGCTTGAGGACCATGCCGTACATCGTTGTATCCGGCAACGGCACGTACGAACCGCGCACCGTTGGACCCAGCCGGGCGTAAAACGTCATGCCGTGCAAAAAATGCTCAATTTCGGTTTCTGCCTGTTTCACCGGCTTGCCCTGCTCTTTGCAGAGAAGCACGCCCAGCTCATGGATGTTCGCCCGGACCGCTTCAATACCTTTGAACAAAAGATTGCTGCGCTCTTCGGCGCTCGTCTTGCGCCATTCTTTGAACGCGTCGTCTGCCGCATCCATGGCACGCTTGGCATCTTCACGCCCGCCTTTTTGGACCACATCGACGAGTTCCCCGGTCGCGGGATTGCGAATTTCATAGGTCTGATTGCCGACCGATTCGACGGACTCGCCGCCGATTAACATCTTTGCCATGCTGTTTCTCCCTATTCCACAGTTCCGATGACAACCGCTTTGGTTTCGCTATAATAATCCAATGCCTCGCTCCCGTGTTCCTTGCCGATGCCGCTCTGCTTAAAACCGCCGAAGGGCAGTTCGTCGTATATGATAGCCTGTGAGTTAATCCAAGTATAACCGGCTTCCAGTTGCTCGGCAGCGCGGTTCGCCTTGTTAAGGTCGCGGGTCCAGATGGACGATCCGAGCCCATAGATGGAATCGTTCGCCATGGCAATCGCTTCGTGCAGGTCGCGCACGCGCCACACTGGCAACGCGGGACCAAAGACCTCTTCCTGCGCCACACGCGATTTGTGATCTGCTTCGGTAATCAGAGCGGGCTGGAGATAGTTGCCCCTTTCAAATTCGGCGCCTTGAGGACGCATCCCACCGACGAGCACTTTGCCGCCATGGCTGACGGCGTCTGCAATCTGCTCTTCCACTTCCTGTCGTTGGTACCTGGAATGCATAGGCCCGATCATTGTTCCCTTGGCTAGGCCTTCGCCAACACGAAGTTTTCTCACCTTGCCAGCCAATTTGTCGACGAATTCGTCATACACCTTATCGAACACATACACACGCTTGATCGCAAGACACGCCTGGCCGCAGTTGTAATACCGCCCGACCGAAGCAGCACTCACGGCTTCGTCGATATTCGCATCGTCGCAAACGATCAGCGGGTCACTGCCACCCAATTCGAGCGTCACGCGCTTGATCGTTTGTGCCGCCATCTCCATCACGTGCCGCCCCGTGACTGTTGCACCCGTGAAGCCGATCTTTCGAATCTTTGGATGGGCGAGAATCGCATCGCCGACTGTGCCCCCCGGTCCAGTCACGATATTCAATACGCCGGGCGGCAACCCTGCCTCGTTCAGGAGTTGAATGACCCGAATGTCCGTCAGAGGCGTGGTACTGGCGGGCTTGACAATCACGGCATTGCCCGCGACCAGCGCCGGGCCGATTTTGTTTCCCATCAACGAAACCGGAAAATTCCAAGGAACGATCGCGGCGACGATCCCGATGGGACGCTTTAATATGATTCCGTATTTTGCCTCGTCCAGGTTCGGGACATAGCCGCCCCGCAGGTTCTTGCCCAGCCCTGCATAGTGTTCCAAAGTGTGGACAAAGCGCCGGATCTCGCGCTTGGCTTCCAGGAACGGCTTACCTTGTTCCATGGTCAAGATGCGAGCCAATTCGTCTTCATGCTCTACAATTTTCCGTGCGCCTTCCCCCACCAGTTCGCCGCGCTTGCCGCCTGGCGTCGCCCACCATTTCGGGAAGGCGCGTTCCGCGGCGTCTACCGCTCGTTCCACATCCCGCCTATCACCCTTGGGAGCGCTATCCACCACCTCACCGGTGGCCGGATTGTAGACCGGATACTCTTCTTTGGACTCGGCAGCTATTGAGTCACCACCGACGACCATCTTTGCCATGATAAAACTCCATATCGGGCTGCACGGACATATCTCTGAATAGAAACCTCAATAGCCGTAATCGACCGGCGCGGCATAACGGTGCTCTTTTAACTGTAGGCCGCGCCACCGTTCCTCACCCAACTTGCGCAGAAATTCTGCGCGGTCCTTGACGCTAAATACCCACTCCTCCAACCATGCCGAGTTGCCCTCCACGCTCCGCGTGGCACGATGATATTCATGGTAAAAATCATGGTCGCGGTTATAGTGCCCCTGGACTGGCGAAGGATGTGCTCCGCCCGGCGTGTGTACTACCGCGCAGACCTTGAAGCTGGGGCCGAGGACGCGATTCGGGTCGCTGACGATAACCTCACGCGGCACGACCTCTTCTGCGACGATGATGACGCGCTTGCTCGCGAGAGCCGCTTCCTCGCTTATGCCGAGATTGCCCCATGCATGCACGTTCCCTTCAGCATCGGAACGCTGTACATGTAGAATTGCCACATCCGGCTGGACGGCTGGGACGAGCAGAACCTTTTCATCTCCGAATGGAGATTTCCCTTCCTTGAAACTGGGATTGGTATGCGGTAGGTCGCTGCCAAGGAGTGAAAAAGTGGGTATGTAAGGGGCCCCCAGCCCGCCCGCGAGGAGAGCCAGAGAAATCGTAAAGTTACTGTGGTCCCAGACCTCCAGCGGGACGGGAATCCCCTGCTCT
>JBLMXX010000544.1:0-5491 GCA_050257995.1 Acidobacteriota bacterium
CATAGATCTCGCTTAGGTCCGGCTTGTTCTTGCCGAGGAACCCCATGGCAAAAGCATTGTCGGCGGACTTGAGCAGGGACGCCGAGATGGGATCATATGTTACTTCCATACGCTGCCAGGCATCGTCCAATACCTCCGCGGCTAGCCCTTTGCCCGTCAATCGCTCCAATTCCTTGTTGGCAATGTTCTTGGCTTCCGCCGGGTTCGCGAGGATCCACCGAGTCACATCCACATGCGCGTCTAACCATTGTTTTACGAGATCGGGGTTGGATTTGAGAAACCTGGTGCTCACAATGAGATGCGCAGTTACAAATTTGCCCTCCGGCCACAAAGTCCGCTCGTCGACGAGCACTTGCCCCCCGGCCTCGTGTACCAGTCGCGCTCCCCACGGCTCTGGAACCCACGCCGCGTCGATCTCCTTCTTGAGAAAGAGTGTGAGGATATCCGCATTCTTGGTCGGAAGAATTGTGACGTTTCCGCCCTTTTCTCTCAATTTGAGACCGTTGGCGCTGAGGTAGTAGCGAGCCGCCACGTCCTGAGTGTTGCCCAGTTCGGGAGTGGCGATCCGTTTGCCAGCCAGGTCCGTTGGACTCGAGATACCAGCATCCGACCGAACGATAAGCTCAGCACCCGCGCTGGTCGCGCCGGCGACAATGCGCAAAGCCTCGCTTTTTGATTTGACGTATCCGTTGATCGCAGGGTTCGGTCCGATATAGCCCAGATCGACCTCACCCGCAAACAGCGCTTCTATCTCCGAGGGACCGGCATTGAAGATTTTGGGGTCAATCCGAGCGCGGGCGCCGAGAGATTGCTGGAACGCGCCGTTCGCGATGCCAATCAATGCTTGCGAATGTGTGATGTTGGGGAAATAACCCACGCGGATTGTCGCGGGCAGAGCACCGTTCAGCGGGGTGCCGGGGGACGGGGCACAAGCGACTAGAATGATAAAGATAATCCCCACCCACCTTTTGATGTGTGCCACGTTGTCTATAACTCCTAGTGGTTTAGTAGGCAATCGTCCGAAAAGAGACCGCACCAGAGCAGCGCCAAAACTCGGGGATGGTAATCAGGTCTTGTTTAAGAGATGGCGAGTTCGAGGAGGGCGCGTTGTCGAGGCAAGTCGCTGGCGGCGGCGCGCTTGACTTCGGTGCGCTACATCGGCTAGCGTGGTATGGTCGAGAATATCGGCGATCGCGTTGCGCACGTCGAGCATCGCGAGCCGAAGACCACAGGTTTCCTCATCGGGGCAGACACAGCGCTCGTATGCGATTTTGCTCACGCACCGAATGGGTGCCAGCGTCCCGTCGAGCGTGCGGACAATCTGCCCCAGCGTGATCTCGTCGGCATGACGCGCCAAATAATAACCACCGTTCGCGCCCAACCGACTGTGCAGGAGACCGGCATTTTTGAGGGTGAGGAGGATCTGCTCGAGAAACTTGACAGGTATTTTCTCGCGCTCGGCGATCTGTCGAATCTGTATGACATTGTGCTCTGAATCGCCAGAAGCCAGATCGATCAGGGCTTTGATTCCGTATTCGCCGCGTTTGGAGAGTTTCACAGGATAGAATGTCTACTTAAACGGTAGGATAACATACCATTCCATTCTATCGCGAGCAGCGGGATTTGTCAACTCAGGGCTCTATCTTGAGGTTGGCGGTTCCCGCCAGCACCACGTTCGAGTCGGAAAAATTGAGCACGCGGAGATCGAGCTTGAGCATCACCTTGGGATTGAGCCGCCCAATATACTGTAGTGAATCCAGCGGCTTGCGATATGCATATCCTTGGATTCCGGAGAATTGCGCGCCCTCGGGAGAGGACGCGAGGTAGGCAATGTTCGTTCCGGGCACAGGGACATTCTTCGGGAGCGAATAGGTCACTGGAGCGCTGAATTCCATAGGCGCATTTCCCGCTGTCCCACCCGGCTGGACGGCGATATTTGCCAATTCGATATGCGCCGTGCCGACCAGCGAAATCGACTGATCGTCGAACGTGATGACCCTCGTCGATAAGTTCAGATTGAGATTTGGCACGGGTGTCCCACGCCAGTCCAGCGTATCACCTGTCTGTTTTTCTGCAACGATGCCCCCCAGCAGGACCTTAGCGGCGCCCGCCGGCGTCTTGCCGCCATAGGCAATCGACGTCCCGGGCAAGGTGGCTCCGCTCTTGATGTTCAGGGAAACCGGAGCATCATAGTCGAGCGAATTGGGAGCCGACGGAGTAGTGCTCGTAGAAAGTGGCTGGATCATACTGCACGCAACGGCCATCAGGACGATCAAGATCAGGACAACTTCAAGACCCATACGGCAATAGCGATTCATAGTCCACCTCAGTGTACAGATTCTCCCAACTTTGGAAAAAGTGTAACATGGTTCATGGGGGGTGTCAAGAGATTGCAGCATTCACGCATTACAGATATAATCAGCCGCATATACTCCAATGGGTACGACTGCTTTCGATGCAGAGGTAAATTTGCGACAATATTTTTTGATGGCGATGGTCTTTCTGGGTGGCGTATCCAGCATGGGCATCGAGATGTCTGCCTCCCGCCTCCTGCGTCCCTTCTTTGGAGATTCGATCCTTATCTGGGCCAATATCATCGGCTTGATCTTGATTTACTTGACCCTCGGTTATTACCTCGGCGGGCGCTGGGCCGACCGCGACCCTCGGGCCGTCACACTGTATCGCGCGATGGCCTGGGCGGGGTTTGCGACGGGCGTTCTACCGTTCGCCGCTCGCCCTTTCCTTCAGCTCGCTATTCCCGCGCTCCAGAAATTCGATGCCGGCCTTGGATTCACCTCGTTTGCAGGCACGCTCGTCTTGTTTTTCGTGCCCGTCACTCTCCTCGGCTGTGTTTCGCCTTTCGCCATTCGCTTGAGTACACGCGATGTTTCCTCCAGCGGGGCGACAGCGGGCAGCCTGTACGCTCTTTCGACAGCGGGCAGTATTGTCGGCGTGTTTGGCACTGTGTTCGTTCTATTCGCCGTATTGGGGACGCGCGGCACCTTCTTGACATTTTCGATCGCGCTCTTGGCAGGTGCTGTCACCGGCATCCTGTTCGAATCTGGTCGACTGCCCGCGTTACGGTATGCCGCGCTCCTGCTGATTATTGCACTACTCGCGGCTTTCGATTCCGGTGGAGTGATAAAAGCCGGCGCAGGCCTGGTGTATGAGACGGAATCTCCCTACAACTTTATCCAGGTAATCGACGATGCGAGCGGCTGGCGATTGCTTACGGTCAACGAAGGTCAAGCCTATCAGTCGGCCTACCGTGCCGATCGCACCCTGACCGGCGGCATCTGGGATTTGTTCCTAATTGCGCCGTTTTTTTCCTCCAATACCGCGCCTAGCGATGTCAAGAGCGTCTTGATGGTCGGGCTTGCGGCCGGGACTGTCGCGCACGAATATACGCGGATTTTTGGACCCATACCAATAGATGGAGTGGAACTCGATCCGCGCATTATCTCCGTTGGGCGTGAGTATTTCGCCATGACCGAACCCAATTTGAACGCAATTGCCGATGATGGGCGCAATTTCCTTCAGACGCGCGCGGGACACTACGACCTGATTGCCGTCGACGCCTACCGCCAACCGTATATTCCCTTTCACCTCACGACCGTGGAATTCTTTAGCACCGTCCGCGACCACTTGAACCCGCACGGGGTTGTCGCGCTGAACGCCGCCCGCACTGTATCCGACTATCGCCTTGTGGACGCTCTCGCGGCGACAATGCGCCAGGTCTATCCAAGCGTATATCTCATCGATCATCCGAACAACGCCAACACGCTCGTCGTCGCCACGCTCGAGCAGACGCGCCTGGACGATTTTCGCACCCACGTTGCCGGGCTGACGGACCCGAACCTTCGCATCGTCGCAGGCCAATCATTACCTAATGTACGTGTCGCAACGGACACCGGATCAATCTTTACTGACGACCATGCCCCGGTCGAAAGCCTGATTAACGACATTATCCTGCGCTATGCAATGGGAACGCAATAAGGTGAAATCCGAAATCTGAAATTCTGGAGATTCCGATGCCTCGCTGGCTTGCTAACCTACTCTTTTTGTTGCTCATTGTGGGCATCCCGCCCTTCCTGGTTCTCTCGAATGTGTTCCTTTTCATGACGCCACAATATCTGTCATACGAATACGGCAAATCCGATTTCCCCAAAGCGGACCGATTTACAGATACGAACCGCACTTTTTTTGCGTCCGAATCCATTGAATACGAGCGGGGAAATCGCAATTTCGAGCAGTTCAAGGGGTTGGGAGTTTACAACGACCGGGAGCTAAACCATATGGTGGACGTGCGTGTGCTCGTCGCCCAAGTCTCTGTCTTTCAGGCTATGGACGCGCTGGTACTACTAATCCTCTTGGCCTTTATGGCGAGTATGCCCGGCACACGCACTCTGGCTGCCCGTGGTCTCCTTGCCGGTGGAGTGCTCACCCTCGGGCTCTTTGGAGTGGTCGGGCTATTCGCCGCAACCGCTTTTAATACCTTCTTCACCGATTTCCATCGCATCTTTTTCCAGGGAGACACCTGGCTCTTCTTGTACACAGACAGCCTCATCCAATTTTACCCGGAACGCTTTTGGTTCGATACGGCCATCGCCTTGGTCGGAGCAACAGCGATTGAATCCGTCATTGTCGGTGCCATAGGATGGTTGTGGGCGAGAAAAATGTCGAGCAGTGGATAGTTGACGGTAGGGGAATGCCGCGCGGGGCGAACAATCAATAATGAAGTGCGTTCATCTCACTGGTTCCCATCCACCGCCTTTTTGCACGACTGGCCCTGCATGAAATCGTCGATCCCGTTCGCCACCCCTTCGGCCAGAACGGGGCGCCGGTTTTTCAATAACTCGTGCTCCGAGCCAAGAAATCCCAATTCGATAATGGCGCCGGGAGATTTCGGGTCAATCTCGTTCAACGCGTGATAGTGCGTCATATCCGTTGTGATGCTATCCGCGTGAAACGGGAGTTGAGTCGTAGCAAAATACTCGCTCGTAATACAGCGCACGAGCCGGTCATCTTCGTCGGGCGTGGCACTAGCGGTGGCTCGGGCAACCTTATAGCCTGAAGCATATTTCACGCACGAGTCCGCATGAATGGCGAGGAACACACGGGGAGCATAATCCCGCTTCGCAGAGTTCAATCGCGGGTCAAACTCGGCTAGGATGTCGACGCGATAGCCACGCGCTTCCAGAATTGTCCTTGCCCGCTGCGCGACGTCACTGGTCACATCCACCTCACGCAAGCCATCCGAGCAGACGGCGCCCGGGTCCGCGCCCCCTGAATGCCCGGCCAGCAGAGCCACGAGCGGTAGATCAGGCGTCGACGTGGGAAGAACGGCAACGCCAAAGCGGGCGGGAGCCTGAGTTCGGGGACCAGGAGAAATAGCCGCGGAGACTTGGAACGGACGTTGGGCGACGCTGACGATGGAAAACAAAAGTCCGAAGGCAGCTACAACGGTGGCTATCAAGAAAAAACGAGCCAG
>JBLMXX010000545.1:0-5118 GCA_050257995.1 Acidobacteriota bacterium
ATCAACTCGGCGCGCGCACGCCGGACCACCAAAAGCCCGCGCTCACCGACCACCATCTGAAACGCCGACCGTTCGACTATTTCAAGATGTTTTACGCCGATACCGCTCTCTTCGGCGCGCCACACGCCATTCGCTGCGCGCTTGATTTCTTCGGGACGGACCACGTTCTCTTTGCATCGGACATGCCGTTTGACCCGGAGAAAGGCACCCAGTTCATTCGGACCACCATCGCCGATTTGGATTCAATGGGTTTGGACCCGTCCACGCGTCAGGCCATTGACGAAGGGAATGCGCGCCGGCTTTTGCACTTGTAGAACATGGAGGGTAATTGGAGACACTAAGCCTGATTTATCGGGTTTCCACCAAATCAGCCGGACGGTTCACCGTCCGGCGTTTTGTTCCCCGCGAGTATCTCCGTCGTTTGCCATCAGCCATGGGGCTTTTTGCACTTCCAGAATGACCCCACCGAGCATTCTAGACTACTCTTACGGGTGGTGACAGGGTTTAATGTATTCTTTATAATTCCTCTGTATAGAATGCTGTTCTACCTACAGAAAATTTCGCAACGCCAAGACACCGCCGCAAAGTTGGAGGAAAAGACAGAGTGAGGTCAGCCACAACGGTAGCGAGCCCTGACGAATTGATACTGCCGACCGTCAAGACTTCTGTCCCCGCGGTCGAGCAGGCATCCCGCGTACTCCTCTGTCTCGCCGAGAGTCCCCAATCCAAAATGCGGTTGACGGATATCTGCGACCACCTTGGAATTTCGAAAAGCAAAGGGCACGCGATCCTCAATACACTCAAGCAATTTGAGCTGATCGACAAAGACCCGCAGACCAAGACCTACTCGTTGGGACCGGCTCTGATCTTTTTGTCGCAGCGCGTTTTGGATAATCTTTCCTATCCAGAAGTCGTCGCTCCCTTCCTGGAAAACCTGGTCAGGGAAACCAACGGGACCGCTGCCTTTGGTCTGATCGACGGTTCGTACCTGTACATCATCTGCAAGCGGGAAGGGAACCAAAATATCGGATTTCGCCTGCCTCTCGGACACCGGTTTCATATTACGCTCGGTGCGCACGGCATAGCCATTGCCGCTTTCATGGGTGAAGCAGAGCGAGAGACGCTATTGGCAAAGAAACATCTCCATTTTTACGGGGACAGTTCCCGGATGGACCTGCGACGACTGAAAGAAGATATGGCAAAGTGCAAAGGTGCGGGCTTTGCTCAGGATGTTGGCGAGGTGACTCCAGGGGTGACAGTCCTGAGCGCTCCTGCGTTTGCCGTTCGCGAGAGGATGGTCGGATGTGTGATTCTGATCGGGACTTTTGATCCCGGCATGGTTCAAGAATACGGAACGAAGGTGGCGCTTGCGTCTAGGCAGATCTCTCGCAAGTTTGGCGCGCAGGTAAATGCCGTTTACCCGACGTGAAATCTCACTCCCGATTTGACTCTTCGCACCAGTAATGAGCGACCTGCCGTGAAGAATGCGGTGCGAATGAGGAGGCGCTTCGATGGGCTTCTGGAATCCATACCTGGAGACTTTGGGTAGAGAGCAATTAGCCGAGATCGAGTTGCGGTATTTCCGCGATCTCCTCTGCTTTGCCCGGGAAAACTCGAATCTCTACCGGGACGGGCTGCAAGACATTGATCCGGCCGGCATCAAAACCCTGGACGATGTCAAAAAGATTCCCCTCACCGACAAGAACGATCTCCGGAAATGTCAGGAGATGGACCCGTTTCCCTACGGCGGACTTCTCGGCAAAGACCTCGTCGAGGTCACAACGTTCCGGCAGACGAGCGGGACGACGGGCAAGCCCGTTTACGTGCCGGAGACGTACGAGAGTTGGCAATGGCGGGTGGAGGCATGGTGCCATATCCTCTACATGGCAGGATTTAGACCCTCCGACAGGATCTTTCTCCCCTTTGGCTACAACGTTTACGTCGCTTTCTGGGAAGCGCATTACGCCGCTGAAAAACTGGGGTGCGAGGTCATCCCCGGTGGAGCCCTCGATACACGCGGTCGGATCCACAAGATTATTGAAATGCGTGCTAACGCGATGGCGAACACACCCACCTACGGGCTTCACATCGCGGAGGAGGCCCAGGCGATGGGCATCGACCCGAGAGCGCTTGGGATTCGCAGAATGATCTGCGCGGGCGAGCCAATGTCGGAAGCAACCCGCAAGCGTCTGGAGGAACTGTTTGGCTGCCGCACCTTTGACCACATCGGTGGGACCGAACCTTGCGGTTGGGCAGGAATGTGTCAAGTGCAAGAGGGTCTCCATATCGTCGAGCCTTTCTTTCTGGTCGAAATCCTCGACCGCGAAACCCTCACGCGTGACGTCGAAGAAGGCGAGATGGGCGTTGCCGTCGTCACGCCGCTAGGGCGCAGGTCCTTTCCGGTGATCCGGTTTAATACCAAAGACCTGGTAGTGAAAGGTTCCAATGCCTGTTCATGCGGCAGGACTTCGCAAAAGATTAAAGAGGTCGTTGGCAGGACTGACGACCTAAGGAAAATCAGGGGCGTCCTTTTCTCCCCGAAATCCGTCGAAGAAGTGATCCGCGGCAGTTTCCAGGAGGTCACGGAATATGAAATCCTCGTCGAGCGCAAAGGGACGATGGACGAGATTCCCTTGCGGATCGAGTTGTTGCCTCAATTATCGGATGAAGAGATAGACTGCCTCAAGATGAAATTGAGCGAGGGACTAAAAGTCAAAACGAATCTCAGTTTTCGGGTCAAAGTGGAACCGCCCGGCACGCTGCCGCGGTACACCCTAAAGGCATCGCGCTTTAAAGATTTACGGGAGGGCAATCGCAATGATTGAGCAGATCCGGCAACAAATAAGACTGATCGAGGAGAGCGCCAACCAATTGAAAATACTGGCAAAGGACAATCCCGCGATTCGAAAGAATGCCGAAATAATATTGACCTTTGTTTATCTACTGAAATTCATCACACCGGAGACGGTGAAGGAGGAAAACTGATGGACGCGGTTACAGAGGTCCGGACGGTATGCCGTTCCTGCCATGGCGGCTGCGGCGTAATCGCCACCGTCAAAGATAACAGGGTGATCAAGGTTGAGGGAGATCCCGAATCCCCCATCAGCCACGGCACGTTGTGCAGCAAGGGCTTGTCCATCACGCAAGTTGTATACCATCCTGATCGGATCACGCATCCGATGAAAAAGACGGCGACGGGATGGCAGCGGATTACCTGGGACGAAGCCCTGGACACCATTGCCGATAAATTCAAGCAGGTCATCGCCGAATTTGGTCCAGAATCCATCGTCGTCGGTCAGGGAACGGGGCGAGATTACGAAAGCCATCTTTATCGCTTCGCCAACAATTTGGGCACTCCCAACGTTCTCACTGCCGGTCACATGTGCTACGTGTCGAGGGTTGGGTCAACCTTGATCACGTGCGGCACACTCCCCATCGCCGATTATGAAGGCGGTCCCAAATTAATTGTGCTGTGGGGGGTCAACCCGCTGTGGACGAACCCCGACGAATACAAGGGCGAGACTTTTTGGCGTGCCTTTGATAGAGGCGCGAAACTGATCACCATCGACCCGCGCAAAGGATTTACCGCCGAGAAGGCGGACCTGTGGCTCCAAATCCGCCCGGGCACCGACGCGGCGCTGGTGATGGGTTTTCACAACGTCATCCTTGAGGAAGAACTCTACGACAAAGAGTTTGTCGCGAATTATGTTCACGGTTGGGATGCCTTTAAGGATCGCGTGAAGGAATATCCGCTCGAACGTGTTCAGGAGATTACCTGGATTGACAAGAATCTGATTCGCAAAGCGGCGCGAATGTATGCCACGACCAAGCCGGCGGCGATCCATTGGGGTGTGCCTACGGAACAGACGAACAACTGTGTCAATTACACGCGTGCGGCGACCGGGTTGATGGCCATCACCGGCAATCTCGACGCGCCCGGCGGAAATGCGCTCTTTGTCAATCCGCCGACGCGCACCGTGTCCGAGTTTGCCCAGCACAAAGCCCTCTCTCCCGAGCAGCAGAAAAAACGGCTGGGCGGCGATCAATTCAAGTTGGGCGCGCGGGTCGCCCTGATCAATCCAAAGAAAGCCTGGGATGCCATCGTGACCGGCAAACCGTACCCGCTCAAGGCGGGGATTCTCTGCGGCACCAATCCCGTGGTGTCGCGCGCCAATGCCAAGGAGGCGTACGAGGCGCTCAAGAAAATCGATTTCCTCGCGGTCGTCGACTTTTTTATGACGCCGACTGCCGACCTGGCGGATATCTTTCTCCCCTCCGCTACCTGGCTCGAACAGAACCATATCGCCGACAACTGGAAACGGCACGGTTATGTACTCGCCCGCCAAAAGGCGGTCCAGGTCGACGAGTGCTGGCAGGACCACAAAATCTTTATGGAACTGGGCAAGCGGATGGGGCAGCAGTGGTGGGATTCCGTCGAAGACGCGCTCGACTATTTGCTCGAGCCCGCGGGGCTGACCTGGGAACAATTCAAGGAAAAGCGATACCTCAAGGGCGAGATGGTTTATCACAAATACCGGGAACGCGGGTTCTCCACTCCGACCAAAAAGGTCGAACTCTACTCGACGCTGATGGAGAAATGGGGCTACGACCCGCTGCCCAAATACGTCGAAGTGGCGGAAAGTCCTTTCTCCAAACCGGACGTGGCGGAGCATTATCCCTACATCCTCGATGCCGGACTGCGCACGCCGACCTTCTTCCATACTGCCAATCGCCAGGTCCCCTGGCTGAGGGAAATTCGAGAGAATCCCATCGTCGAGATTCATCCCGAGACCGCCAAAAAGCATGGGATCAAAGAGGGACAATGGGTTTACATCGAATCGCCGCGCGGGCGCATCAAGCAGTGCGCCAAGCTCAATGACGGGATTGATCCGCGCGTCATTATCGCGGAGCACGGGTGGTGGTACCCGGAAATGAAAGAGGAAGGTCACGGTTGGGACGCTTCGAACGTCAATCTCTTGACGGACAATGCCTATGAGACGCTGGATCCGGCGATGGGCTCGACCAATCTGCGCGTCTGCTTGTGCAACATCTCACCGTGCAACGATTGAAGGAGGCAATGAATGGAACGCGTCTCATTATATGTGAATCAAAAGAACT
>JBLMXX010000546.1:0-5318 GCA_050257995.1 Acidobacteriota bacterium
GGAGCACGTTGGAGGTCTTGCTCTGCTATCCCGGGCTGCACGCCGTTTGGGGGCATCGGATCACGCACTGGTTCTGGACTCACAATCTGAAATTGCTGGCGCGCTGGGGCTCGCAATTGGCGCGCGGTCTGACCGGCATCGAGATCCATCCGGGCGCAACCATCGGCAGGGGCTTTTTCATCGACCACGGCATGGGCGTCGTCATTGGCGAGACGGCCGAAGTGGGAAGCGACGTGACGCTGTATCACGGCGTGACGCTCGGGGGGACAAGTCTTGAAAAGGGGAAACGTCACCCAACGCTCGGCGACCGGGTGGTGGTGGGCGCGGGCGCCAAAGTCCTCGGCGCCATCACCATCGGCGAGGACAGCCGGGTGGGCGCCAATGCCGTCGTCGTCCGCTCGGTCCCGCCGAACTCGGTCGTCGTCGGCGTGCCGGGACAGGCGGTCCGCCGCAGCCATCCGCACCTGGCGGGAGACATGCCCGACCTCCAGCATACGCTGATGCCGGATATGATCGGCGCCTCGGTCATCTCCCTCATGTCGCGCATGGACGCGCTCGAACAGCGCATCCGCGGCGCCGAGCCGGCAACGCGATCCTTGCACGTGCCGGACCAGGGCATCTGGCGCGGCGAGGACTTTTCGATCTAATGGAGAGGGCGGCTTGCCTGCCGCCCTCTTTTGCTATTTGCAGTTCGCCTTGATGAATCCGCTCTCGTCCAGCGCCTTGATAAAGGAATTGTCCACCATGCTTTCGGGGGTGATGCCCTTTTCCTTGGCGGCTTTGTTCTCGTCGATGATCGTTTTCATCCCCTCGACGGTGGCGTACGGGGCGCACTGCAAAATCTTTTGCCCCATGCGCGTGTAACCGCTCTCCAGCACGTCGCGGTCGTCTATCTTTAGGTACTTGGCGATGCTTTTGATGACGTCTTCCTTGTTCTTGGGGTCCTTGATGTACCCGATCGCCTGCACAATGCTCCTAAAGAATTTGTCCGTCGTGTCCTTGTTGGCGGCGACGTATGCTTTGCTCGCCGCGATGCCGGTGTGCTGGTAAGGGATATTCGTATCCCACAGACTGTCCAAGACCACCAGACCGTCCTTCTTTGCCTTGACGGTCAAATCAGGGTTGATGACGGTAGCATCGATCTGCTTGGCGACGAGCGCGGCTTCCCGTTCCGTTTCGGTGCCGATGGTGATAAAGACGACGTCCTTATCCGGATCGAGCTTGAGGACCTCGCGCAGGGCAATGCGCGCGGCAGTGTAGGACGAGCCGGACAACCCGCTGACGGCGACTTTTTTGCCCTTGAGGTCGGCAGCGGTCTTGATGGACGGCTGAACCAGAAAATCATAGTTCGGCACATTGACGAATCCGCCGACCAGAACGAGGTCCGCGCCACCGCTGACCGCGGCGACCGAGCCCGCCGGAGCAGTCGCTGCGAACTGCACATCCTTGGCGATGAGTGCTTGCGCGGTCTTGGTGCCGCCGTCCACAAAGACCAGCGTCACGTCCAGGCCATTTTTGTCGAAAAACCCGGCGTCTTTGGCAACCCACATGGCGATCGGGTCAGGGTTGAGAGTCGAGTAGGCGACGTTGAGTTTCACTTTGGCCGCCGCAGTAGGCGCCGTGGTGGGCGCCGGGGCGGATGTGGCAGTGGGCGGCGCCGTAGTGGGCACCGTGGCGGATGTGGCGGCAGGCGGCACCGTGGTGGGCACCGCGGCGGATGTGGCGGCGGGCGGCGAGGTCGGGGTTGGCGGCGCGGCCGGTGCGGGCGCGCAGGCGATCAGCCCCCCGAGCAGTAGGACGGCGAAAACAAGTCGTAATGCCTGGCGATTCATTGCTCCTCCTCCCTTTCTGGTGTACTGTGCTTTAAAATGCGCTAGATATTGAAAGGTCTCCTCTTCAACACATTCATTAAGGCGTAGTAACGATTGAAATCGTTACTACGAGAGTCACGATTTTGGCGACGGTATTGCTCTTTCGACCTCCTTTCGCTCCTGGTCATGATCCCGGATGGGTCATTGTCCGCCGTGCTGGGGACGCCACGCGTCAAAGCGGTGCTCCAGCCGGTTCAATGCCTCTGTGAAAAAGACCCCAAAGAACGTCAGGATCAGGACGCCGACGAACAATTTGTCCGTCTGGAAGGTCGCGCCCGCGATGGCCATTGAATAGCCGATGCCTGCCGTCGCCGCGACCATCTCGCCGACGACGATGCCGACCAGCGCGCGACCGAGCCCCAATCTCAATCCGCTCAGGATAAAGGGCACCGAGCCCGGCAGGACAATCGTCCTGAAAATTTGCCCGTCGTTCGCGCCGAACGACCGCGCGGCGCGCAGCAACAGTTCGTCGAGCGTCCGGACTCCGGAAAAGGTGTTGAGGATAATGGGGAAGATGGCGCCCAGAAAGACGAGCGCGACCTTGGACCACATCCCGATGCCGAACCAGATGATAAAGAGGGGCGTGAGCGCGATGCGCGGGGTCGCATTGAACGCCGTCACGAAAGGATCGAGCACATAGTACACCGTCCGGTACCATCCGAGCAGCATCCCCAGCGGAATGCCGATCACAATGGCGATCGCAAAACCGATCGCGAATTCCTGGCCGCTCACGTAAAGGTCATTCCAGATGTCGCCTTGCTGGAACATGCCGACTGCCGCCTTTAGGATTTTCGACGGCGCGCTGACAAAGAGCGGATTGACCAGACCGCTCGTCCCCACGTATTCCCAGGCCAGGAAGAAAACGACCAGTCCTCCGATGCTCAGGATGGGTCGCTGAAGAAGCAGATAAAGACGCCCTACCTGTTCCGGAAAGGATGCTTTGGTCGCGGGGGTCTCGGCGGGCGCAGAAATGACTTGCTCTCTCATCCTTCTTTTCTCCTTACGCGGCATTGATCGGTAGACCGGTCTTGGCCATCTCGTCCTGCAACAGTTCCCAGATATGTTCCTCGTACTCTAAGAATTCGGGTTGGCGCTTTATCTTCAAGGGCCGCGGGCGGGCTAGGTCGATGTTGATAATCTCTTTGATCCGCCCGGGCCGCGCCGTGAACACCACGACGCGGTCCGACAGGTAAACGGATTCCACGATATTATGCGTTACGAAGATGGCGGTCTTGCGTGTCGCCGCCCAGATGCGCAAGAGTTCCGACTGCATGAATTCGCGCGTCTGCGCATCCAGGTTCGCAAACGGCTCGTCCAGCAAGAGGATTTCGGGGTCGGTCGCGAGCGCGCGCGCGATATTGACGCGCTGCTGCATGCCGCCGGAGAGCTCGTTCGGATAGCGCTCCTCAAATCCCTCCAGGCCGACCAGTTTCAAGAGGTCGCGCCCGCGCCCGCGCGCAGTTTGGCCCGGCACGCCTTGCAGTTCCAGCCCATAGATGACGTTGCCCAGGACGGTGCGCCACGGCAACAGCGCCGGCGACTGGAACACCATCGCGCGGTCCTTGCCCGGCTTGCTCACCGCATGCCCATCGATCCGTATCTCGCCTCGCGTGACGCGCTTGAGACCGTCGATCGCGTTCAAGAGCGTCGTCTTGCCGCAGCCGCTGGGTCCCAGGAACGAGACAAACTCGCCGTCTTGAACTTGGAGGCTGACTTCCTTGAGGGCGACGAATCGCTCGCGCCGCCGGGCGATAAAGTATTCCACCCACACGTTCTGCGCTTCGAGTCTTGTAACCGGCATCCTAGAGCTCCTTTTTCTCGACGGCGGCTAGAATCGCGTCTTCAATTTTTTTATAGCTGGCGCACCGGCAAAGGTTGCCCGCAATCGCCGCGCGGACCTCCTCACGCGTTGGGTCCGGGTTGTTGTCCAGCAGCACTTTGGCAGTCATCAGCCAGCCCCCCGTGCAGAAACCACACTGTACCGCGTCGTGCTCGATGGCGGATTCCTGTAACGGGTGCAGGCTCCCGTTTCCGAAAGAGGCAAGCCCTTCGATCGTCGTAATATCCTTATCACGGCACCGTGACGCCAGTGTCATGCAGGACAGCACCGGCTCGCCGTCCACGATCACGGTGCACGCGCCGCAGGCGCCGCTGTCGCAGCCCGCACGCGTGCCGGTCAAGCCCAGGTGTTCGCGCAGGAGGTCAAGCAAGGTCAGATTCGGCTCGACGGCTAATTCCATCCGTTCACCGTTGATGGTGAGCGTGAGTACTTTCTTCATCCTCTCTCTCCACCTTGCGTGGCTTGCTCCAATGCCCGGGCGATGGCAGACCTGACGTACACCTTGACCATTTGACGGCGATACTTGGGTGTGAGCTCTATCACGTTATTCAAAGGCCGCGCGCTCCGGAAGGCGGCCTGCGCCAGCCGCTCGATCTCCTCAGCGCCGATGCGCTTGCCTTTGACCTCCTCTGCTTCACGGATCAGCAAGGGAGCGCGGTCCACAGCCGTCAGGGCGAGGCGCAGTTCGCGACAATATCCATCCGCAAGCACCAGGTGGACCGCCACCCCCAGGAGGGGATAATCCACCGTTTGCCGCTGTCTCATTTTCAGATAGACGCCGCCGGAACCGGGCAAGGGCGATGGCACACTGATCTCGGTCAGGATCTGACCTGCCTTGAGACGGTTTGGCCGTTTCCCATCGCCGGAGTAAAACTCGCTCAACGGCATGGTGTACTTGCCCACCGAATCGGCAATGGTGACGGTCGCGTCAAGCGCCATCAGGACCGGCGCCAGGTCGCCCGAATAGACGGCCCAGCATTCTAGACTGCCGCTCACCGCATTGCAAAGTTTACCGTCCAATTTGAGACAAGGTTCCAATGGCAGGCGCATCATCGGAGACCGGTTGTAGTAGAGGCAAAGACTATCCTGGCAGAGATTACCCCCCACGGTTCCCATCGCCTGTAACTGCGGCGAGCCGACGCCGGAAGCACTCTGCGAGAGCATCGGGTATTTACTTCTTATCAGCGGATCGCGCGCCAGTTGCCGGATGGTTACCAACGCCCCGATCTTGAGGCCGCGCCGGGTCGAATATTCGATCCGGTCCAGGTGGGGGAGATTCCCAAGGTCCACCAGCAGTTCCGGCGACTTGAGACGGTCTTTGAGCGATTGCATCAGGTCTGTCCCGCCGGCAATCACCATAGCCCGGTCACCGCGTTCAGCCAATAGGCGGCTGGCGCTTTTCAACGACTTGGGTTCGCTCAAGTCAAAGCGAGGGAGTTTCATGATTTCCCCCGCGCGCGCTCTTCGCGCTCTTTGCGCTCCAGCGCCTCCAGGACCTTGTCCGGTGTTATCGGCAGGTCTTTGATGCGGATGCCGACGGCGTTATAGATCGCGTTCGCGATCGCGGGGGGAGCGGGCACATTCGTCGTCTCGCCGACGCCCTTGGC
>JBLMXX010000547.1:0-5243 GCA_050257995.1 Acidobacteriota bacterium
CGAAGAACCGATTGACCTCGGCGCACTTGCTCTCGTAATTCGGCGTCAAAAAGAAATGTCCGCAATACAGCTTGCCAGGATATTCGGGCGCGAGCCAAAGATCGTCCGTCCTCCATGGGAAATCCGTCTTGTCCACGATGAGCACATCATCCTCAGCGGCGCTCTGCTGGAGGACATTGAGAATCTCACGATGAGCCACGCTGAGAAACATGGACGGCTCTGTCGGCGTAAAACTGGTTGATCTCCACGCAAAATATATGGCGAAGGTGGGAGTGGCTGCCAGGAGCAGGAATGCCAACACGGCGTGTAGGCGAGTGACGCGCACCTGGCGAGAAAAATAAATCGCTCCGGCGACGAGATAAAGCGGGATTTCAAGCGTCATCGTGCCGCGATCGGGGTATGGATAGAATGGCCCAGAAAGGGTGAGCGCCGTACAGCCCAATGCCCATCCAAGCAAAAAGACCTGATCGAATTTTGCAGTGCGCCAATAATCACCCAAGCCCCAGGCGATCAGGACCCATGCCACCGGGTACGATATCAATAGAGTCGAAAAGAGAATGTTCACTGCGCGCCACGTCGGCGTCGGCAAGCCGGAGGAACGATAGAGGACAAGCTGCCATCCAATACTTGCGGCGACAGCGACCGTACAGGCGAGCATCGTCGCCATAGTGGAACGAGACAACGTACCTTTGCGCCAACTGAGCAGTGCCACTCCCATGACGATCGCGACCAGCGTCACCCCCTCGTACAAATGGAGGAGGGACGACGCGGCAAATAAACCGCAAGCCAGCAAAGTTCGCCAGGGCGACGGCTCGCGCAGCGCCATGTAGAAAGCGAACACGGCCGCAGCCGCCAAGACCCAGATCGCCAGGTAATGCGTGTCGAAAAGCGCATTGACAACGTAATTTCCGCGATAACTTTCAAATGTGGGCCATGCGAGACCCTCGACCAGAGTTTGGGCGAGAAGGAAATTCTTTTTTACGATATCGAGATTAGCCAAGAATCTCAGGTGCGCGCCCAGCCCGCCGCCGAACAGGATGACGACAAATACCCACCAGGTCTGATAGATCGTCGGCATGAATCGACGGACGATTACGAACAAGAGTAACGTGAGCAAAAAAGCGAGGAAAGCGCCGGCATACGCGTACACAAATTCCGGCGCCACCTGCGACCATCTCGATATTTGTCCTATCCCATAATATAGAAATACGGGCAGGTAGGGAGAGTTCGGTTCGGTTGTGAACCTGTTCGAGACCAGGATGCCCGTCTGTTCAGTTTGCCGCGTCCACACTCGGTACTGCATGTAATCGGGATTGCTGGCAATGTTACCGGTAAAGGTCCAGCCGGTCGGGGTCTGACTCTGCGCATGCCAATACGGCATCATATGAAGGAGCGCTGCCAATATCGCTACCGCGAGGACAGGAAGGGGGATGACCGTGAGCAACCCGGCACGATGGCCCTCAGCGGGGTCAGAATTGACATGCGAGAATGGTCGTTCCGAGCGACTCAAGGTCATTTATCCTGTCCGTGGCAATCGGGTCTGGCAGGTGCTAGCCTTTGGCCAACAAGTCTTCCAGGGATACTCTGAAATCCGAGACTAGACGCTTGCCCGGCTCCGACTGAGCGAAGTTATTCAACTCGAACGGGTCCTCCACCAAGTCATACAATTCCTCTCGCCCATCGCCGTTTAGGATATATTGATAGCGCTCGGCGACGAGTGACTTTATTTTTCCCCTGGACGTCGGAACCCAGTTCGGCTTGCCGTCCTCAGCGCTAATCTCTGCCAAGATTAGTTCTTCGCCGAATCCTGTCTGCACGTGCCGGGCATCCCAAAAGCGCGCCATCGAATTACCTGGAAACGGTTTTTTCTCTCCGCTGATTAGATCGAAAATAGTTGCCGGCAGGTCGCGAAGGCTGACCGGATGAGGCACCGTTACATTTGCAGGGACGCGAGGTGGAAATAGGATCAAAAGCGGGACGTGTAGAGAGGCGATATAAAGACTGTGACCATGGCGGAATAGACCGTGCTCTCCAAATTCCTCTCCGTGGTCAGAAGTAATGATCACACATGTGTTCTCAAGCAAACCGCGCGCTTGCAGTTCGTCCAAGAGTCGCCCCAATTGGGAATCAAGATACGCAATAGTACTGTCGTAGGCATTGGCCTCCGCTTCCAAGTCTCGGCGAGACAGCTCCGCCGTGTGCACTCCGCTGTCGATCGAAAACATGTCACGTGAGGTCGGACCGAATTGACTGTCGAACGGTACAGGCGGCAAATAGGGTTCGTGAGCATCCCAATAATTCAGAAAGGCAAAGAAGGGACGCTCGCCGCGTGAAGAGAGCCAGCGCAAGAAATCATCATTCAACTCAGCCGCAGTCTTGCGACCGAGATACTCATAATAGCCAATCTGCCGTCGGAGGTGGGAACTATCGTTCAGATAGAAGCCTAAGGATGAACTCTTCATCACCTGGCTGGGTGAGATCTTATAGTCTTCAAAATGGGCAAAGCCGCGACCGAGTCCGGATTCTTTTGAACAATAGATGGTGTTCGCCACGAATCCGGCAGTGTCATACCCGCGCTGCCTCAAAACCTGCGCCAGTGTCGGATAGGGGGAATCGAACGGGATCAGCCAATCCCCAACCTGCTCATGCGGGTAATAGCCGGTGAAGATGCTGCCATGTGAGGGCAAAGTCCAAGAGGCAGTTCCATATGCTTTTTGAAAGAGCGCGCCGGACTTGGCGAATCGCGCCAGCTGAGGTGTAGTACTGCGCGAATAGCCATAGAGACTTGCGCTGGCTGCGCGGACGGTATCGAGCGTTATAAGCAGAACATTGGGTGATTTTGCCCAGCTGAGCGGCATCTGCGAGAGCGCGATCTGCTCTTCCAGTGTTTTCCATCCACTTACGCCCAAGGCTAACGCGCCGATGGTTCCCCCGGTGCTCAGCAGAAATTCTCGCCGCGTTAGCCCCGCTCCTGGTCCGGCCAACGCCACCGTGGCATCCCGTGCTGATTCTGACGGCGTCTTGTTTCGTTTTAGGAAAGAAATACCTCCAACACTCAGGCGCAAGAACCTGAACAGGAGTTCCGGATTTGCCGTTAAGAAACGCGCCGTCTGAACCGCCAGCCCGGCAGCGAGCGCCAACACCGCCAGCCTGTCAATCCGGTCAGCCATGATGAGCACACTCAGATAACCGAGCAAAGCGAAGATAAAAATCACAACAGGAGGCGACGCCACCCGCGTCCATCGCCGCGCGGTCAGCCAAAGGAGGACGGCCGGGGTTAGAAAAATGACCACATTCGATAAAGGAGCCATCCAGATCACGTCGGGACCCTGGTGAACATAGCCATGCAACACGAATTTCTCGACCGCCAAAATAACGAGTTGCGCGAAAGCCGATACTAGACCAAATGAGACGGCGACGGGAAATATAAGCGAGGATTGCTCATTAGGGCTGGGCGTTGTAGCGTGCTGCGGTTCCGAGTTGGGCCGGCGCAGGAAAGCAAGCATTTGGGTATGTATTTCGCGGAAAATCATCATTCTCTTTGAGTGGAGTTAGGAAATGTAGCCGAGTCCGCTGAGTCGCTTGCGGATAATCTCTTCCTCACCTTCGTCATATGCAGAATCGTCCCCCGTGTTCACCATTATATCGGAAGCCAGAGATCTCCCCTGCATAGAGCCCGGTACGTCATACCCTGCCATTTCCAAAAGGGTCGGCGCGACATTCAAAAGGTGAACGCCTTGGACCTCACCGCGAGGGGGAACGTGGGGGGCTGCCAAAATGAAACTGCCAAATTGCGCGTGATTGCACCCGTCAGGTCCCGTATCGTTCTCCTGGGTATAGATACTGGGATATCCCACCCCGCCAATCGATCGCCAATAGAGGCCCCCCAGATGCACAATGAGGTCGGGAGCGACGTTTCGCACGTTCTTGTAGACCTCTTCCGGCTTAAAGGCCTGCGTCCCCATCCGTCGACCTTTGTCGTCCACTGTTTCTTCCAGTCTCGCTTTTACTTCATCGCGGAATGCCTCGTAATCCGATTTCTCAATCGTGCCCTGTGGCTCGCGTCCTTTTACGTTAAAGAACATGCGCGCATAGTATCCTCCCTCGCTCCACACGCGTGTCTTTTCCCAATTCACGTCGAGCTTGGAAAATGGTGTAATCTCTTTCGGGTAATCGTTCAACACAAGCCATCCCGCTTGTACCAGCCACTCGTTTATGCAAAAGCCGCCGTCCAGCCGCTGGGCGCCGTGGTCAGACGCGACCAGGACGATGGTATCATCCGTCAACAACTCGAGGATCTTGCCAAGTTCGTTGTCCAGATAGCGATAATAGTCGCGGATCACTTGCTCATATGGATTACCGGGGACATGGTGGACATGTTTCGAGTCGTGAAATTGCCAAAAGCCGTGGTGTAAGCGATCGAGTCCGATCTCTACAAAATGGATATAGTCCCATTCCGAATTCTTCAACAAATGCCTTACGACGTCGAACTGTTTGCGGCTCATGGAATAGATCTGTTCCAAAAGCCAGTCCTTTTTGTCTGTTCGAAAGCCTTTTACATCCACTTCATATTCGCCCACGAGATGGGCAATTTCCTCTTTGACCGAAGCAGGGTGGGTATATACATCTTTAGAGGGGTCCGGCGTGAGAAAGCACCCTACACAAATCCCGTTCACCTTGCGCGGGGGATAGGACGGTGGCACCCCGACCAAAACGGACCGCTTTCCTTCGCGTGCCACTTGGTCCCACAGCGCAAGGTCTTGAATGGACCTGCTATTGGCAATCCCCAAGCCGCTATAGGAATAATCAATGCGATTGCGAAAGCCGTACACGCCCAGGGAACCGGGGTCCTGGCTGGTGGACAAGCACATCCATGCCGGCACTGTAATCGGGGGAATAGTGCTCTCCAACTCCCCATAGCAACCCATTTGCATCAAGCGACGAAAGTTGACCAGTTGCTCGTCGCCAAAGAGCAATTCGGGTGCCGCACAGTCCAGTCCCAACAGCAGAATCTTCATCTACAATAACCTTTCCTATATTAAAGTGCTTTCAAAGCGGATTTTAGATACATTTTTCCCGCTTTTTATACATTATTCTAATTACTGGCTTGCCGCCTGGATTAGAGATTTCCCTTCCATTCCATTACCTGGCGCAAGCCCTAGCGAATCTAGAATGGTGGGAGCCAAATCCACCATGCTCGCATGCTCCGCATTGAAAGGCCGGTTCATGAAAAGCACCCCAGG
>JBLMXX010000548.1:0-4226 GCA_050257995.1 Acidobacteriota bacterium
TGAACGAAGGACTCATGATCCATCCGATGCACTTGCACGGCATGGGCATGTTGGTCTTTGCGCAGGATGGCTATACTCTGCCTCAGCCGTTCACTTGCGACACACTCAACATCGCGCCGGGGCAGCGATTTGATGTGCTCATCGATTGCCAGGAGCCGGGGGCGTGGGCATTCCACTGCCACATCCTCAATCACGCCGAATCCAATCACGGCATGTTCGGCATGGTAACGGCGCTCGTGATCAACAAATAGTCGGAAAACAAAGAACAAAAAAGGCGGGTTCCGTTGCGGAATCCGCCTTGCCATTTAGTCGGGCTATGTAATCATCTCAACTATCTCGCTACTTCCTCCGTCATCACGCGCACCAGCAACACGGGCACATTCGTCTTTGACAACACCTTCGGGGTTACACTCCCAGACCAGAACGCGTCAAAGTTGCCGCGCCCGTGCGTCGCCATCACGATCACATCGGCACCCTCTCGCTCGACGGCGCTCAGAATGGCAGCCGGTGGGTCTCCACGGGCGACGGTCGCGGCGGTGGGCGTACCGCTTGCTAGCAGGCGCTCACTCGTCGCCTGCAGATATTCGACCGCGCCCCGCTGTGCCAACTCCAACACTGCCGTCATCGTCGTAGGCAATAACATGCCGGTCGCGGCGCGTTCCGCCGAAAGCGTGCCCGCGGTCGGCACGACGGTGAGCAGATGGAGTGTGGCGCTACACTTTTCTGCCATTTCGGTCGCGAAGGGGAGGGCAGGCTCGTGGTTCGGGGTGCTGTCCAATGGGACCAATATCTTTTCGCATTTGAAAGGCGGCACCGCCGGGTCGTCCGCCGGTCGAATGAAAAAAACCGGTGTGGTGCCGTGCTGGATAACTTGTTGCGCGATATTGCCGACCAGCACGCCGCGCAGGTCACCGCTCCCATGTGCGCAGAGCACAATCAGGTCGGCGTTCAATTCTGTGACGTGCTCGTTGATGCTGCGGGCGACCCCGGCCCGCTCCACCGCATGGACGTTCTTTTCAATCGGGACGCCCGGACGCGCAATGCTTGCGGCGGTTTCGTCCAGGTAGGCCTCGGCTTCCTGGGCATTCGACAGATGGCGCTGACCGTGGATGGTGGCGGGGGCGTCCGCCTCGACCGCATGGAAAAGGACGACCGTGGCACGGTAATGCTCGGCGAGGTAGACCGCCGCCGGCAGAACCGATTCGGCAAGATGAGAGCCATCGAGTGGTACCAGTATCCGTTGAAACATCTATGCTCCTCCACCAAATAACGTTTGGTAAAGCAGGAACAGGTTGAGGGCGACGATGAGGGCGGCGACCACGCTGGCGACCAGTGTCGTGGCCCGTTTGTTCACAAGCACCCCCATGATATCGCGGCGCGCTGTAAAGATGACAAGAGGGATAACGGCGAATGGCAAGCCGAAGCTGAGGACCACCTGGCTGATGACAAGGGTCCGGGTTGGCTCCAGCCCAATGGCAATAACGATAAGGGAAGGGATCATCGTGACCAGCCGCCGGAGCCAGGGCGCAATGTGACGGCGCAGGAACCCCTGCATAATTACCTGACCGGCCATGGTGCCCACAGTGGCGGAGGAGAGACCTGATGCCAGCAGCGAGACTGCAAAGATCCAGCTCGACGCGCTTCCAAGGAGGGGAGCCAACGTGCGATGCGCTTCCTCAATGGTTCCTATCTCGGTCAGTCCTTGCGAGAAAAAGGTCGAGGCCGCCATGATCAACATTGCAATGTTGATGAGTCCCGCGGCCCCCATCGCGATGAGAACGTCCAGCAATTCAAAGCGGTAAAGGCGTCGCAATTGGACCGGATCGCGTGTGACGATGCGTCCCTGGGTAAGCGCCGAATGAAGAAAAATGACATGCGGCATCACGGTCGCGCCGAGAATGCCGGCCGCCAGGAGAACGCTTTCCGTACCCTCAAACTGTGGGACCACGGCATGGTAGCCGATTGCACCCCAATCGGGGCGACCCATAACCATTTCGACGAGGTAGCAGAGCGCAATAATACCGACGAATGCGGTGATGACCGCCTCCAAAGGCCGAAACCCATAGCGCTCCAGTCCAAGGATGATGAATGTGACAATGGCAGTCAGGATACCGGCGGCGAGCAAGGGGATGTGAAAGAGCAGATTAAAGCCGAGCGCAGCGCCCAGAAACTCGGCGAGATCGGTGGCCATGGCGACGATTTCCATTAGTCCCCACATGAGCCAAACGAGCCAGGGAGGAAAGTGCTCGCGACAGTGTTCGGCGAGGTTCAACCCGGTGGCGATGCCAAGTTTAGCAGAGAGCGACTGGATTAGCATCGCCATCAAATTGCTGGCGAGAATGACCCAGAGGAGCATATAGCCGAATTTGGCGCCTCCCTGGATGTTGGTCGCAAAGTTGCCGGGGTCCATGTAGGCGACAGAAGCGATGAAAGCGGGACCCAGGAACGGCAGGAGACGCGCGATCATCCCTTTTTTGCTCTGTCCTTCCAGGACCAACGTTGCCGCCGCAACGGTGCTCGTATCGCCGGGTCGTACGATGGTGATGTCAGATTCTGCGGTGGTTTGCATGGGCTAATTCCTGTTGGCTTCCGTGAGGGTGCCGCGCGGGATTTTTGGCTTCAAGTGGTTTATGGCGTTCAGGTCTGCCGGAAGTTTCCACCCAGATCTCACGCGCGAGGGCGGCATCCAGGACGAGTTCTTCACCCCTCTCCACCTGCACCCGAAAGGGCCCGCCGAATGGCTCACGCCGGACAATCAATATTCCGGCGCGTGGGACGAGACCGAGGTCTGAAAAATGGCGCAGATGTTCCGGGCTCTGGTCGCTGACGCGCCGGATCGTCGCGCGACTGCCCGGAGGAAGATCGCCCAGCCGCCGTTCGATGGTCTCCGCAATGGCTCCGTTCTTGGAGGGGATCGGATCGCCATGAGGGTCTTGCGTGGGGTGACCCAGAAATTCGGCAATGTGGTCTTCCAGGTTATCTGAAAGGACGTGTTCCAGTTTGTGCGCTTCCTCATGGACCTGGTCCCACGGAATGCCCAACGCTTCATTCAGAAATAATTCGAGCAGCCGGTGATGGCGCACGATTTCCAGCGCCATCTTTTCACCGGTGCGAGTCAGCGTGACACCCCGGTAGGGCGAGTGGCGCACGAGTTTCAGCTCGGCGAGTTTTTTCATCATGTTGGTTGCCGAGGCGGCGGAGACGCCCATTTCGTGCGCCAGGGCGCTGGTCGTAACGGCGGAGGCAGACGTGGAGAGTTGGTAGATCGCCTTCAGATAATCCTCGGTGGCGGAACTGAGGGGAGATATTTTGTCTCTCCCAAATCCAAATTTAGACATGTCTAAATTATAACTGCATCTGCGGGCGTTGTCAAGAGGGTTGCTCCGGCGGCGGTGCGTCAAGTTTTGCGAAGAATGTTCGCCTTTACTAAAACGAGCTTTTGCGTATAATTTATCCCGTGCCTACCAAAAGAGACTACTATGAAATTCTAGGCGTGAGCCGGACGGCGACGGACGAGGAGATCAAAAAAGCATTCCGGCGGCTCGCCAAGCAATATCATCCCGACGCCAATTCCGGCGATGACGGGATGGCCGAGAAATTCAAGGAAATCGGCGAAGCCTATCAGGTCCTTTCTGATCCCGAAAAGCGCCAGATGTACGATCGCTTCGGTCACAATGCGCCCCAGGGCGGGTTTGGCGATTTCGGGGGCGGGTTTGGCGGCTTTGCCGATATCATGGAAGAATTTTTCGGCTTTGGCTCGCGCTCAGCTGCCCGGCGCGGCCCACAACCGGGCGCCCATCTCAAATATAACCTGACGATTGCGTTTGAAGAAGCTGTCTTTGGAGTAGAAAAGGAACTGGAAATCCCGCGACTGGAGGTCTGCTCCAACTGCCAAGGTAGCGGAGCCGAGCCAGGCACAACACCCATCACCTGTCCGCAGTGCCGTGGTACGGGCGAAGTTCGCCGGACGCAGCAGTCGATCTTTGGACAGTTTGTAAATGTCACCACTTGCCCGCGCTGTGGAGGGGAGGGCGAGATTGTTTCCACTCCTTGTTCCAACTGCCGCGGGCAAAAACGAGTCCAGATCACACGCAAGATCAACGTCAACATCCCGCCGGGGGTCGACGATGGCATGCAAATCCGCCTGTCCGGCGAGGGTGAGGCGGGCACCCGCGGGGGACCGCCCGGGAACCTCTATGTTGTCGTCAGCGTCAAGAGCCATCCGC
>JBLMXX010000549.1:0-7577 GCA_050257995.1 Acidobacteriota bacterium
CCCAGACCGGCCACGCGATTGACCGCCCAAGCCCACTGCCCGACACCTCCCCGGTACCGCAGAACGCTGTACCCGACCCTCAGTGCATTGATCACGTATGCCTCCTTGCACACATTCGCCCCACCGCGCTCCGCGGGTCAAGCCGGTGGGACCTGGCGCCCTACTTGCCAGGATTGGCTGTCATGTTAGCACTCCGATTATATCCCGCGGAATATAAAAGTCAAAGAGAAAAGTCACATCAGCGCGTTCCCCTGGGCGAACCCGGTCACGTGAGGATGGCTTCCTTCTTCTTTATAGGCCTGCCCGCACCGCGTTGAAAGACCGGGATCCGCTCGTTCTCATCCCCGATGCGATACAGGTCTTCGCGTCTTTCCAGGCGATCGGTGAACAAAATGCCGTCGAGGTGGTCGATCTCATGCTGGAGGGCACGCGCCAACAGCCCCGTCCCCTTGACGCGTACCTCTTTGCCCTTGCGGTTCAGCCCCTTGACCGAGACTTGGTCGGCGCGTCTCACCATTCCCACATAGCCGGGGATGGAAAGGCAGCCCTCTTCTCCGAACTGCTCGCCTTCCGCTTTGAGGATTTCGGGGTTGATCAAGATGATCTGTTCGCCGCCGCGGATCTCTTCGTCCTCCGGTATCTCGATCACGAGGACACGCAGCCCAACGCCGATCTGGGGCGCGGCCAGCCCCAATCCGTGCGCCTCCCGCATGGATTCGAGCATATCGTCGACGAGTTTTTGCGTGGACGCATCGACGCGCTTTATTTTCTTGGCTTTTTGCCGGAGCACCGGGTGCTCCGAGGTCAATATTTCACGAACGGCCATCCTTCACCTTCTATCTCCGCAGAGCCGCCTCACTCTGCCGGTTGTTCCTCATAATATACGACTAACCTAGATTATAGCCATTCCGGCGGGGATTGTCTAGCGCGTTTCAATGGCTCGCCGAGCCTTTCCATTGCCGGGCGCCTCAGCCGGGCTTGAAAGGCGGATTGCCGTCGTCTGCCAGCGCGATGACTCTCGCGGGCGCATCCAACCGCGCGGCAACGGTTTCCGAGAGTTGATTCAGGCGGGCTTTATCAAACGCGATGATCCTCTCGACAATTTTGCCTTCGGGGTCGATCAAGAAAAGGGTAGGCACAAATTGAGGATTAAAGCCACGTGAAACGCGTAGATCCGCGTCGATCAGGATGGGAAAGGTGCCGTGGTAATCCGATGCAAACTGTGTCGAAGCGGCCTGTCCATCCTGCGAAATGCCCCACACGGCCAGTCCCGCCCCCCGATAGGCCTGGTACGTCCTTTCCAAGTAGGGCCACGTCAACTGGCAAGTCGGGCACGTCGTCTTAAAGAAAACGAGCAAGCAGTCGCGCCATTCGGCTTGCTCTATTTCTCCGAGGTCAACGGTAAACGTTCCGGCTCCCGATGAAATTCGCAACTCGCCTCCAAGTATCTCTCGCCTGTTCCTTTATTATACCGAAAAGTGGCGGTAAATCAAAAGTCCCGCGACGATGGCTGGTCATTCCAAGAGCCAAATCGGGTTTTGCTTTCAGAGACGGGAAGGATATAATCATACGAGCCGAAGGTCGCACAGGAGCCGACATGTCTGACGATCCGTTCCTCAAAGAGTATTACGCGCTTTTGGACAGCGTCAAAGACTATGACAAGACTTTTCTGACCATCAAAGGTTGGGCGGTCACGCTCAGTCTCGCCGCGTTGGGACTAGGGTTTCAATACCAGCATTCGGGGTTCTTTCTCCTCGCGGCGCTCAGCGGACTGGCGTTCTGGTCGATTGAGGGGATTATGAAGCGCTATCAGATGCGCTACTATGTTCGGATGAGGGAAATCGAAGTCCTCAAAGCGGAAGAAGGTGCTGGTAAGCCGTCCTCTCCGCAGGTGGACTGGAGTTGGAACATCGCACCGGATTATTTAACCGGCAAAAAGCAAGGTGCGTTACCCCCGCCGGAGCATTACCGGGGAAAATGGACCTATAACTTTCCGTGGACCGCTCCACATATTGCCTTGCCACACATCATCAGCGTCCTCGCAGGTAGTCTCTTATATCTACTCTCGCTATTCGATATCATCAAAATGCCGCTCTGATGGGAGATTTTTGGCTTCCGAATCCGTCGCCATCGCGCAGCTTTCGTTTATGTCTTTTCAAAGACGATCTGCATTCGCGGGCTGTTATCCGATGCGGATTGCGTCTCATTAAAGCCGGTACAGATTATCACTGGGACAAGGCTGTATTCCTTGGCTTGTGCCCCGATCTCATCGGGGCTATACAGTTGCCATTCGAATCGTTCCCTCTCGCGACCTTCGTAATCTAGCTCGATACTCAAACGGTTACCTTTCATCAACTTTGTTTCTGTAACCGTCACACCATTAGACTCTAATTGTCGTATCCCCTGATGCTGCTCGAAAAAGCCGCGATGATAAATGTCCAAGATCAGTCGCCCTTGGCGATTGAGTTTATAACTTATCTGCCGGAGAATATCAGCGTTTGTTGTCTCATCAAAGTAGCCGAAACTTTGCCACAGGTTGATAACGGCGTCAAAAAAGCCGGGTAATTCGGCTAACTGACGCATATCCAGTTCGCGATAGACAACTTTCCCGTTCGATAGGCTCGTAGCTTTTTCCAGTGCTCCTTTGTTGAAATCAACTCCTGTAACCTGATAATTCTTGTCTGCCAACAAACGAGCATGTCGGCCTGGCCCACAGCACAGGTCTAATATTCTCGCGTAGGGTGGATTCGGTAGATGCCGCGTGATGAATGCAATTTCTGACTCGGTTTGTACGAGCTGGATAGGCTCGAGGAATAACTCGAACCAAATCGCCGAATAGCGATTCGTCATTGGTGAATCCTTCATTTATGCAATAAAAAACGCGCCAGCAGTTCTCTCTGGCGCGTTGCTATATGAGCCTCTTGTCCTGCTCTTGCCTGAGGGTATGAAAGCCACTCCCCGATTTGCATTGGCAAATCGCCCCACCCTCTATCACTTTTTCGCTTTGGCTGCTTCCTTCGCCTTGCGGTCCGCCTCTTCTCGTTCCCAGTCCAATGGGTGAATCTCCGCGTAATAGGTCGTCGATTTCAACAGCGTCGGCATATCGTAGATGTGATTGATGTCTCGCTCATAGTTGGCCAGCTCATAATCGTGGTCCATCTTGATGGCGTCAAAGGGGCAGAACTCGGCGCACAGCCCGCAGTTCATGCAGACGTCGATGTCGATATAAAACTCGGAGGGCTTGGGGCGCGGCTTGCCTTCGGGCGTCGTCGCGCGGACGATCCAGATGCACTGCGGCGGGCATACCTTGGCGCAGATGCCGCACGCCGTGCAGCGCTCGACGCCGATTTGCTCTTTCCCCGTAGCCGGATCGATTTTCGGCTTGCCCGTGGCTGGGTCGACGACCGGCTCGTAGATGAGAAATGGGATAAACCGAAAGTTTTCCGGAATCGGCAATTTCTCTTCGGGGTATTGAACGGTAAAGATGCCGCTGGCGCGAGTGCTCTGGCGCTCTTTAAACGCCTTTTCGTCGTAGGCGCGGCCGAAATGCTTGAAATCGCCAATATACGTGTTGACAAAATGCCGCATGGTGATACCCATGCCGCGGAGTAAACCTAATCCAAAACTCATCTTTCCATCCTCCACGCCGAGGTTATTCCACGATAGGCCTTATCGGTCCACTTCACCCATGGTCACGTCGATCGCGCCGAGAATAATGATCAGGTCCTGGAGCTTGTACCCGGCGGACATCTCATTCAGCATGCCCAGGTTGATGAACGCAGGCGATCGGACGTGATACCGGTAAGGGTTCGGGCTCCCGTCGCTGACCACGTAAAAGCCCAGCTCGCCCTTGGGGTTCTCCCCGCGGCCATAGAAATCGCCCTTGGGCACGCGCACCTGGTAATTCTTCTTGCCAGTCTGGATCTCGCCCTGCGGGATCTGTTCCAGCGCCTGTTTCAGGATTTGAACGCTCTGGCGCATTTCGTCGATGCGGATGGCAAACCGGTCATACACATCGCCGTTGGGACGTGTCGCAATATCAAACTCAAAGCGATTGTAGAAGGAATACGGGTCGGCCCTGCGGACATCGTATTTAACGCCCGAGGCGCGAAGCACCGGACCCGCGGCGCTATAGTTGATCGCCACATCACGCGGGAGAATGCCGACCCCCTTGGCGCGCGCGTTGAACAATTCGTTCTTGACAAGGTAGGTCTCGAATTCGTCCACCACTCGCGGAAGGCGATTGAGCACCAGGTCTTTGCAGTTGTCGAGAAAGCCGTCCGGCAGATCGCGGACGATCCCGCCGAACCGCAAATAGTTGCACATCATGCGTGAGCCGGACGCCGCCTCGAACAGGTCGAGCACCAGTTCGCGCTCTTCCAAACCGTACAGCGCGGGCGTAAAGTAAGCGCCGAGATCGCTGTAAAAGAATCCGACCAGCATCAGGTGGCTGACAATTCGGGTGAGCTCGTTCATGATCACGCGAATGTATTCCGCGCGCTCGGGCACCTTCAGCCCCATCAATTTCTCGACCGTGATCGCATACGCGAGGTTGTTCGACATCGACGTGAGATAGTCGAGGCGGTCGGTGAACGGCATGTTCTGAATGTAGGTATTGCGCTCGCCGATCTTTTCATGATTCCGGTGGAGGTACCCCAGCACCGGCTCGACCGCGACCACCGTCTCGCCGTCCAGCGTGGCGCGCAGGCGCAAAACGCCGTGAGTGGACGGGTGCTGCGGACCGATGTTCACGACGATCTTGTCGGTGTGCAGCGTCGTGGCGTTCGCTTCTTCGATTCCCACCGACCGGATCTGGTCGCGCGGCGCCTTGTAGTTGGTCGCGTCAAAACTCGAAGGATACTGGACATTGTCGTGCCACGGGTTGCGGTCCTCCGCGATCACGTGGTGTCCCTGGTCCCAGCGCGTGCCAAAGGGCTTGTGCTCTTCTTCGTAATAGGGCTCGTGATAATCCTTGCGCAGCGGAAAGCCCTCAAAGCCGTCCCACATCAGGATCCGGCGGAGGTTCGGGTGACCCGTAAAGCGGACGCCCATCATATCGTACACTTCGCGTTCCTGGAAATCCGCGCCGTGGTAGACGGGGACGATGGATGGAACGACCGGGTCCTGCTTGTCCGCATCCACGCGCATGGTGATCGGCGACCCGCCACGCGTGATCGACGTCAAATGGTAGACGACCTCGATGCGGTCTGGCCAGTCGACGCTCGTCAGGTTCGCGAGATAGTCCAGGGATAGTTCGGGGTCGTCGCGCAAATAGCGCGTGACCTCGACGATATTATTCCGGTTGACGGAGATGCCTTGGGCGTTCGCCGAAACGGCCGCGTCGGGCAAAGCCGCCTTGATCTTGGCGGCGACCACTTGCGGGTCATTCAGATTCGGCGCGCCCACTTGCGCAGGTGCGGCAGTAGGTGCAGTGACAGCCATTGTCAACACTCCATGTCAATAACTTTATTTTAAAGTCGGTTTCGGCGCTTCCGCCGGCTTGGACGGCGCCGCGGGCTTTGGTGCTTCCTTTTTCTCTTCCGCGAGCTTTTCTGCCTTTAATTCCAGCTTGCTCTGCACTTTGAGCGCACGCGCGGCGAGTTTTTCGGGATCGCTGGACAGTTCCTTGATTTCCTCCGCGCGGCGGACGTCGAACAGATCGGGACCGAGCACCGGCTCCGGCACGCCGTCCGAGTCGCCCCGCCGGTACCAGGAGACTTCGCGGATGGACTGCTTGTCGATTTTCTTCTGGAGGGTGATGAGACCGTGGAGCAGCGCCTGAGGCGTCGGAGGGCAGCCGGGCACATAGACGTCGACGGGCAAAAACTTGTCAATGCCGGACACGACGTTGTAACCTTCCTTGAAAGGTCCCCCGGCGGTCGCGCACGCGCCCATCGCCATGACGTACTTAGGCTCTGCCATCTGATTGTAGAGGCGCACGATCTGGGGAACCATCTTCTTGGTGACCGTGCCGGCGACGATCATGAGATCGGCCTGCCGGGGAGAGGAACGAAAGATTTCCGAGCCGAACCGCCCGATGTCAAAGCGGCCCGCCGCCGTGCAGATCATTTCGATCGCGCAGCACGCCAATCCGAACTGCATGGGCCAGATGGAATTGCGGCGTCCCCAATTGTAGACCGAATCGACGAGATCGACGACCTTGTCAAACGTGGTGACCCATACACTCCGCCTGACCTGGTCCTCCAACCACTCGTCTTCGCTGTTGACAATCGTAATCGCCGGAACTTGCGGTTTTTCTTCAGCCATATTCTTCTCCCTCATTGGAGTGAAAACCCAGTAACACTCTCACAATTATACCATCAAGTGACTATCTGGGCAAACTGTTTGGGAAGGGTGTGAATGGTTGTGTTTGCTATAGCCGGTGCATTAGCAAACACAACTCATTCTTTTTTCTCTCCCCTGAAAATCCACTGAACACCATATTGATCATAAAACTGTCCGTAGGTTCCAAACGGCATATCATGCAGCTCTTGAAACCGTTTTTGGTCTGCTCCTTCTAAGAGTTTGTCGAAAACCGTTTTCAACTCGTCATAGGTTCCCCCGACAACAAAAATTGCAGACATGTTGCCCAGGATTGGATTGAAGGCCGGAGATGCCATCCAATCGGTTGCAGAGATTTCTATGGCGCCGCTTTTGAGGTGGGCATTGATGAGCCTATTATGTTTCTCCGGCGGAAATTGGTCTTTCATCGGAGTGTCGCCGAGCTTTGAGAGCGTTAACTCTCCACCAAGACATTTGTGGTAAAAGTTCATCGCCTCGGCACAGTTGCCATCAAATAAGAGAAACGGCATACAGCGTAACATATTTTTTCACCTCCTTGAGGAGTATAACGCACCGGAGGAAAAAACCGGTATGGGCCGAATTGAATGGAGGTGCAAGGCCGGGATAATCGCCGGTTGCATACCTCTCCTCCTCTCCACCGCGATGCCTCACAGATCGTTCGCGGTGCCGGCGTCATTTTCCCGCGGACCCCCATCGGGATCCGGGGGATGGAGCAGTCGCTTTTGATGAGCCAGGGCGCAACAGTCGCGGCACCGCGTCGCCGTTCGGCGTTTGACCCTGCCGCACAGGCACCGGCTCCGCACTCGCCGGATGCGCCTGCACAAGCATCCACCGCGATAAAAACCGATCAGCAAGAGCCAGCTCCGCAATCCCCCCTCCGGCAGCGGCAGCACGTTGCTGTACTCCGACCGGTCCGAGCACCTCATACGCCGAATTCTTGGCCTGCGCCGTATCATGTGTCATCTCGCATTCAGGTAGGGGCGATTCACAACTGCCCTAGCGGGCGTTGCCAGGGTGAATCGCCCGTACTGTCCGGTTTTCAGTATGCAGTTTTCAGTGAACAGTCACCACGCAATGCGCACTCCTGTCCACTGACCATCCACCGACCACTTATCACTGAATACTGTCCACGCACTGCCCGGTTGCCGCGCACCAATCCTTCCCGCAGACGCAATCCACCAACTCTGGATGCTCTCGGCAATACTGCGCGTGCTCCGGTCGCCCGTGCACGTATATCGCAAAATCCGCAACGAACAGCCACGTCGCCAACTACC
>JBLMXX010000550.1:0-3207 GCA_050257995.1 Acidobacteriota bacterium
GATCTTGGGGCAGCGGGCGCGGACGTGGTGATGCTGGGGAGTTTGCTCGCCGCGATGGATGAATCGCCGGGCGAGGTAGTTTTATACGAAGGGCGGCGCTTTAAGGAATATCGCGGGATGGGGAGTCTGGGTGCGATGCAGGGATTGGGGCGCGATCGTTACGGCTCAGGGCAGGGAGGCAGTGGCAAACTCGTACCGGAAGGGATTGAAGGACGCGTGCCGTACAAAGGGTCGCTCCGCGACGCGATCTACCAGCTTGTCGGCGGGTTACGCTCAGGCATGGGGTACGCGGGTGCCGCACGATTAGAGGATTTGCGAACCCAAACCAGGCTCATCAGAATCACGAACGCGGGTTTGATCGAAAGCCATCCGCACGATGTGATCATCACACGCGAGGCGCCGAATTACCAGAGCGTTGGATAATGCCGGTCTGTCTTTCTGGAAACCGGCGTGCCGCGGGACTCTCGAAAAATATTCGCCACCGAAAAGGTGGCGATTTTCATCAGAGAGCAAACCGTTGGGAATTGGGCTAGCTTTCCGGCACGGTCGCTTTGCGCTCTAATTTGCCCCAGCCCACCGCGGGTCCCCTGATCGCCGTCAAAGTCGCTTGCAGCGCGACATAGTAGAGCAGTTGGCGATAGAACAGGCGCTGGAGGAAAAGCCAGGCGAGCAAGGTCTTGTCCTCACCACGCTCGAGCAGAAAGGCCACAAACGCGGCGATATAGTCCATCGCCAGGAAAAGCGCATAGTAGAAGAGAGTCACTGCTAGTGAATCCGGAAGCGTGCCCGGGTTCTGGAATTGCTGCCATCCGGCTTGCGCGAGGGCGACGACGAGCGTCAGGTCCATAAAGGGCGAAAGGATGGGAAAGAGAACTTGAAAAAGGAAAACGTGCGGCAGAGCCACCATGCCCAATGCACCATACTCCGGACGGAAAAGCGCGTCAAGGTTTTTCCATGCGGCTTGCAGCGTTCCGTACATCCAGCGAAAGCGCTGGCGTAAGAACCCGGACAGAGTGTCCGGCGCCTCGGTGAGCGCGATCGCTTCTACCTCATATTCGACCTGGAATCCAAGTCGAAGGATCGCCATGGTCAGCGCCGCATCTTCGGCGAGCGTATCGCTTGAGAACCCACCGGCTTGCTGCACCAGCGCACGGCGCCAGGCGCCGATCGCCCCGGGAACGACGGTGATGCCATTGACGAGCGCAAAGGCGCGCCGGTCGAGGTTCTGACTCGTAATATATTCGAGCGCCTGCCACTCTGTCAGCAGGTTGATCCGATTGCCGACCTTGGCATTGCCCGCGACCGCGCCGACGCGCGGGTCGGCAAAGTGCGGGACAAGCTTTTCCACCGCCTCCGGCATGACAATCGTGTCCGCATCGATCGCGACGATAATCTCCGCATCCGTGCGAGACAGCGCAAAATTGAGCGATTCTGCTTTGCCGCTGTTTGGCTTTGTGTAAATACTCACCTGCGGCTCGTCCCAGAACATTTCTTGTAAGAGACTGTAGGTACGGTCGCTTGAACCGTCGTCTACTACGATAATGTCCAGATTGAGAAAAGTGGAATCCAACAGGGATCGGATGGTGCGTCCGACCACTTTTTCCTCATTAAAAGCCGGGACGATGACCGTAACTTGGGGAGGATAGCGCGCCGGAGGTGTTTTTTTCCTTCGCCTGGGAATCACCGCCAGCAGTACGACCAGGAAAAGGCGCAGGGCTCCAAGCAGGATGCCGGCGGCAAAGAGGAATGACAGGAGTGTCTCGGCACCACTGAGAAGAGCAAACCCAATGCCGTTAATGAGGGCTCCCAGTTTCTGGAGGGGAGTGAGGGGTGGCATAAGCCGGTCGCGCTCGAGCCTCATCAGGTCAGAGACAAGGACCAGATCATAGCCCCGCGCCCTTAATTCTTCAATGATTTTCGGCAGGGCAGTGACTGTCTGGACGCGGTCGCCACCGCCATCGTGGAGAAGGATAACATGGCCCCCCACCGCTGCCTGCCGAAGGACTTGCTGGACAATTTGGTCCACTCCCGGCGAGCGCCAGTCCCCGGGGTCAATTTGCATGCCCACCGTGTAATAGCCCATCGCGCTGGTCGTCAAGAGTGGTTTGAGTTGGTCCGCCGTCACAGGGTCTACGTCTTCGCCATACGGTGGACGGAATAGCAGTGACTGGCGCCCGAGTCGGCTTTCGAAAACGCGTTCGGTCGCGTTCAATTCAAATTGGAGTTGCGGCGTGGAGATCGTCGTCAGGTCCGGGTGGGTAAAAGTGTGATTGCCGATCGCGTGACCCGCATCCAGCTCGCGCTTGAGCAAATCGGCGTGGCGGTCGGCATTCATCCCGGTGACAAAAAAAGTGGCGGGCACGTGGTATTGTTCAAGCACATCCAGAATCCGCGGTGTGTACCGGTCATCGGGACCGTCGTCGAACGTAACCGCAATTTTCTGGCGGTCTTGATTGCCCCAACGGTCAACCCGGTAATTAGTGGGGAACGCGTCGAAGCGTTCGGAGGTGATCGAGCCGGAGGGATCCAGGGTCACCTGTCGCGACCCGTCATGCGGTGGCGCGGCGACGCGCAGAATCTCTCCACTCCCGTGGGTGTCGAGATCGTAACCCGGAACAAGCACGCGGAGCGATTGCGCGTCCTCAACATTTATGTCAGCGCGATGGTCCAGGAGCTGCCATAGGGATGGGTCTTCCGTGCCGAGCCGCCAGAGCGCGATCCCGCGAGGGTGATAGGGTTTTGTCTGGACTAGTTGATTGAAGGCAGTCGCCGCGTCCAGAAACCAAATGTGGTGCAGCGCCCTGTTCTCGTCGGCGTAATCGAAGGTCGGGTTGAGTGAGCCCGCATCGAAACGGACCGGCGATTGCGAATCTCGCGCGATCAGCATGGCTTCCGCGAAGGAGATCGTCGCGCCGGTGGTCATGCCGGATTTCCAGTCGTAACCATAATTGCCTATCGCTAGCACCAATCGGTCGGCGGGAATATCCTTGCTTCTCTTCGCGAGACTGGCGGCAAACCATTTTTGTGAAGCCACGGGACCTGCGCCGCTGGTCGCGCCGCTCCAGTGTTCGTCATAAGCCATGAGGATCAAGTAATCGCTGTACATCGCGAGCTGTCGATAGGCATAGTCGGGATTATCAAACGGGACGGATTCAGAGACGGTCAGCCCCAGCGGATGCAGGCGCGCGTACAATTCGCGCATAAAAG
>JBLMXX010000551.1:0-4492 GCA_050257995.1 Acidobacteriota bacterium
AAATCCCCACGACGATTCTGATAACCAGGTAGCAGAATACCAGCATCACAAAGTCGTCTGCGAACGCCGGGCTTTTTATCGCGCGTTCGTACAGGATGAAGGTTGCAACGAGAAGAACTAGCCCGAGCAAGAATATTATATGAACTGTCTTGATTGGTATTGTGCCTACCGAGAATATCACTGTCGCGGGATCAAAATGAACGGCAATGAAAAATGCATCGATTACCTGGGATGAAATCGCACTGATTCCTTTATAAAACAGCGCAATTGGATCCTCAGGTCTTCCTTGCCGCAGCTGCGAAGCAAAAAGTCTCAACTGCACGGTGAGACCAATAGATGCAGTGAGGATTGCCCAGACCAGTACTATCCCGCGAGGCGTAAAAACGGACCGCATCAATGTGTCAATTCAAAAGGGATCATATTACCGTGCTGTCAGATGCAAATCAATCTGCGGCACGGATCAAGTGCTTGGGGATGATATAGAAGCAAAAACACCCGGGATGAACGCACCAAACGGCGCGAATGTCGGGTGTTAGACAGTCGATCGATCCACGCAGGCAAATGCCGACCATCCAGAGCCTCCTTGCAACTGGTCAATCAGCCATCAGGCGAGAACGTGTCAGGAAACACGTTCTACGCCACGAGCAAATCCGCAGCCTGCGGGGCAAAGTCAAACAAACTATTGCTACAAGTATATCATAGTGCGTCCCGTGCTACAAATAACAGGACGCACAAACTCAAACCAATGATCTTGCCTCTTACACCATCCGTTCCCTAATCTTGGCGCTCGCCAGGTCCAGCGCCGCCACGACAATGACGATGATCGCGACCACGGTCCCGGCCTTGTGGTACTGCAATTGCCCAAAGTACGTGGAGAGGAGCAACCCGATGCCGCCGCCGCCCGCGAAACCGATGATGGTCGCCATGCGGACGTTAATATCCCACTGGTAGATCGCGTACGAGACAAAAGGTGGAACGATCTGCGGCAGAATGGCGTACACGATGGCTTGCAGTCGGGTCGCCCCGGTCGCCGTCACCGCTTCGAGCGGACCGGTATCGATGTTCTCGATCGCGTCCGCGAACAACTTGCCGATCAGGGCAAAGGTGGTAATGGCGAGCGCGAGCGTGCCGGCAAAGGGACCGATGCCCACCCAGAACACAAAAATCGCTACGTACAGCAGCGCTTCGATGGAGCGCAGCACGTCGAATATAAAGCGGGTGGCATAATAGATCCACAGCGACAAGCGACTGCGCCCGGTGAGATTCTTCGCCGCCAGAAAACTGAACGGGATCGCCACCAATCCGCCAAAGGTGGTCGCCAGGAGCGCCTGGAATACCGTGATCAGCATCTGGTTCATGACGGTGTTGACGATGTTGGGGCTCAGATCGAGGGTGAGAAAATCGCGCACGAGCCGGACAAACGTCGGCGCCGGCTCGAACAGGGTACGCAGGTCAACCCCCGTCACCGTCCAACAATACAGAAACGCCCATACGCCGACCACGATCGCGAGGATCGCTCGCGGCGATTTGTAAAATGGCTTGGGAATCTCTGTAGAGACCTTGGTCTCTCCGGTGAGAATACGCTCTCGCCACGTAGCGCTCACGTAATCGACGATGATGATGACGACGGCAACTGCCCACAGCGCCGCCGCGTACTGCGCATACGCGCCCTTGCGGATCGTCTCCAGGACGAAGAAACCGATGCCGCCGCCCGCGACAAAGCCGACGACCGTCGCCGCGCGCATGTTAATGTCCCAGCGCAGGAGCGTGTACCCGAGGAACGGTGGGACGATCTGCGGGACCACGGCATACCGGACGACCTGGAACAGGTTCGCGCCCGTCGCCGTGACGGCTTCGATGGGACCCGAATCGATGTGTTCGATCTCTTCTGAATAGAGTTTCCCCAGCGCGGCAATCGAGTGAATCGTCAGGGCAATGATGCCGGCAAAGTTCCCCAGACCCACCCAAACGATGACGAGCAACCCCCAAATGACCGTATCCACGGCGCGCACGATGTTGAACACCGTTCGCATCGCATAGTAGATAACGGTCCCCCCGGGCACCCGCGCCATGATGTTGTGGGCGGCAAAGAAACTGAGCGGAATCGCAAGGATCGTCGAAAAGATGGTCGCCAGCAGACCGATGGCAATCGTCTCGATCAGCGTCCCGGCTTTGAAGGTGGGAACAGTCGCCTCTTTGGAGACAATCCCCAGTTGGACGAGCCAGGCGGGTGCGGGACCCGGCTGGACGCGCCCGATAATGTCGCCTACGTTTTCGCTCGGCTGCAGCGCGCCCTTGTCGTCCGTCGTGACAAGGTCCGGGTGAATGAGGTCGTTGGCGACTTTGGCAGCGTCTTGAAAACGGGTGACCAGACGGTCGAGATTGATGCTAGTAACATTCCAGGCGATGAAGAAAACGATGGCCGCCGCGATCAACAACCAGAGCGCGCCGGAAACAGCATAGCCCTGGGCCGACCGGACCGCATCATAGACATTCCACACCCAAAAGAGCGCCAGCCCTAACCACAGCCAACTGGTCGTGACTCCGCCGATCGACACCTGGGCAATCTTGCCAAAGTTCAGACTCCAATTGATAAGATAAGCCAGCAAGATCAGAGTCCCCAGGATGCCGATGCCGCGCCAGCGGTGCTTGAGATAGAATTGCCCGGCTCCCGGTATGACAAGCGAGAAAAAGCCGGCCAGAGGTGCCTTGTCCGAAAGCGAAAGTGTCGCTGATGAGTTCATAAGATGCTCAATGGAGAACTTTATTACGGTTCCGCAGTGAAATCACAAATCACACGATGCTGACGCGCTCGGCTTCCTGGCCGTAAATCGCCTTGAACTGGGCGTCGTCAATTTCCTTGGGCAAACCCTGGAAGACCAACTGGCCGTCTTTAAGGGCGATCGCGTGCGTGGCATACCGGTGCACCAAATCCAAAAAGTGCAGACTACAGAGAACGGTGATCCCGCTTTCCTTATTCAACTGCTCGAGATATTTTAGAATCGAATGTGCCAGCACCGGATCGAGCGAGGCGACCGGCTCGTCCGCGAGGACCAATTTCGGCTCCTGCATCAATGCCCGCGCGATGCCCACCCTCTGCTGCTGGCCGCCGGAAAGCGAGTCGGCACGGACGTAGGCTTTGTCGCTCAATCCCAGTTTTTCCAGGTTGGTGAGAGCGCGCTGTCGGTCCGCGGGCGAGAAATAATTGAACAGGGACTGGGTTGGATTGATATAGCCCAACCGCCCGGAGAGGACGTTCATCAGCACCGACGAGCGTTTGACGAGGTTGAACTGCTGAAAGATCATCCCGATCTGGCGCCGAATATTGCGCAATTCCGAAGTCGGCGCGGCGGTGATGTCAATGTCATCCCACATGATCTTGCCCGACGTCGGCTCAATCAAGCGATTGATGCAGCGGAGGAGCGTGGATTTGCCCGAGCCGCTCAGGCCGATGACGGCGAGGAACTCACCATCCTTGACCTCGAAACTGACATCTTTCAGCGCCACCGTGCCGTTCGGATAAACTTTGTTGAGGTGTTCGACTCTCAGCATTAGGATTCCCAATCCGCTTCATCCACGACAGGGCGCGAACGAAACGCAAATTCTTAAAGATCGGGCAGAGGGGTGCATCCCCTCTGCCCGTATTGCGTCAAACTACTCAGATTTACTTGACGAGCGAAGCGGGGTCTACGCCTGCCTTCTTCAACACGCCCTCAAAGTCATTGTAATAGTTCGGATCCACGACCTTGAACCCGTTGATCGTGTAGAGACTGGCAAGGACCGCGTTTCCACCGGGATCCTTCGCCATGGCGACCAATCCGTCCTGCGTCGCTTGCTTGATCTTGGGATCCAGGTCCTTGGTCACCTGCACGCCGTCGTTCGGGATCTTGTCCGTGTCGGCAAACGGGGCGACTTTATCGGCGATATCGGGATAAGTGGCTTTGAGGTTCGCCGCCGCATCCGTCAAGACGTCGATAAAGGTCACGCCCGCATCGCAGTCACCCTTGTACACGGCGAGACCGACGTTGTTATGCGAGCCAGCATTCGTCGTGGCTTTGAAATCCTTGTCGGGATCGATGCCGTTTGCCATCAAGATGATCCGTGGGATGATGTAGCCGGAGGTCGAGTTCGGGTCCACGAAGCAGAACGTCTTGCCCTTGAGGTCGGCATAGGTCTTGATGCCCGAGTCTTTCTTGGCGATGAACTGCCCCTTGTAGAACTCGGTCGTCTGCCCGGCCATGGCCTTGTCCGGGTCGATCGAGTTGGTGTTGTAGTTGCGCAAGACCAGCAGCATCGGCACGACGCCGTACTTGGCTTTCGCGAGCAGCGCCGAGAAGGTGTTCAGGAAACCGACCTGGGCTTTGTTCGCGCCCAGCGCTTCCACCGATGCGGCGAACGACGTGCCGACTTGGATCTGGTAGGTCAAGCCCGTCATCTTGGTCAGGCAGTCGGCGATCGCCGTGCCCGCCTTGGTGATCTTGGCGGTATCGCC
>JBLMXX010000552.1:0-4696 GCA_050257995.1 Acidobacteriota bacterium
GCCGTCGCGGGGCTGGTTGCTGCGTTCGCCGGGTTTGTACCACGTCGTCATCCCCGGACCCGCCTCGGCGGCGTACCAGTCCATCGGCTCGCGCAGGGGCTTGTCATCCGGGCCCTTCAGCCCTGCCATTCCGATCTCTTCGCCATAATAGACCATTGGAGTACCGGGGAGTGTGAGGAGGAGAGTCGAGGCGATTTTCGCCCGCGCGGCCGAACCTTTGACCTCACTCATGACACGCGTCGTATCGTGATTGTTCAAAAAGATGACGCTCTGCGCGCCGGGAGGAAACAACACCTGTTCAGCCGCGAGCGTGCCATCCAACAGGCGGGGCGAACGCAACCCGAGCAGGAGACTATCTCCAACGGTGGCATGGTTTCCTTCAATGTCGCCGTAGAGCGGGAAATCGAACGCGGCATCGAACTCGTCCTCGTAATAGGGCTGAATGCCGCGCCCGCTCGTCCATGCCTCTGCTAACAAGAGCAAGTTCGGATCGATGGCTTTTAACTCCGAACGGAAGCGCTTCCAGAAGGCGTGCGGCACGTTCAGGACGTAATCGGCGCGGTAGCCGTCAATCCCGGTTTTCAGCCAGTACTTGGCGACGCCCAAAAGATATTCTTGCACCTCGGGGTTATCGTGGTTGAGGGTGGGCAGGCTCCTTTCGCCGGCGAACGACTCGTATGTCGTATGTTCCTGGTTCGTCCAGCGGTACCAACCGGCATACTGGCTGTTGGGATTGCCGTAAGCATCCTTGAAAAAGGGATGCCGGTCGGATGTGTGGGCGGCGACGTAATCTAACAAGACGCGAATGCCCCGCTTGTGTGCCTCGTGGACGAGCTCGACCAGGTCGGCTTCCGTGCCAAAGTCGGGGTTGATCTGATAGTAATCGGTCGTATCGTAGCCGTGATAACTGGGCGATGCGAAAATCGGCGTCAGCCAGATCGCGCCGGCTCCCAACTGCTTGATATAGTCCAGTTTCGCGGTGACCCCTTTCAAGTCCCCGATGCCATCCCCGTTGGAATCGTAAAAACTGCGCGGGAATATCTCGTACAGGACAACCCGGCGGAACCACTCGGGCGTTTGGATCGCCGGGAGTGAGGGAGTGCGTGACGGCGCAAGGGTCGGGCGAGGGACCACCGTGAAAGTGGGGGACTCGGGCAGGGCGGGAGTATAGAGCATGGAGGGATAAGGCGATGGGGTGGCAGACGGGAAGGTAGGCGCCACCTCAGGGACACAGGCGGCGAGGAGAGCGAGGACCGCGAGATGAAGCAGCGCAGATATGTTTTTCATACTATCGTCCCCCCCACGTCTGAGAGGCGTGGGAGGGATATTGTTCTAGCCCTTGACGCCGCCGATAGTCAGACCGCCCGTCATGTACTTTTGAAGGGCGAGATACACCAACGCCACCGGCAGGGCGATGAGGACAGACATGGCGGAGAAATGGGACCAGGGGGTCGAACTGGCAAACTGCCCCGTCATGTTGTACAGAGTCATCGCCAGGGTAAAGTTCTGGGGATCGGTAAGGAACTGCCACGAGAGATAGAACTCGGTCCAACCGGACATGAATCCCAAAAACCCGGTGATCGCAATCGCCGGGGTCGCCAGCGGGAGCATGATACGGAAAAAGGTCTGGTTGGGAGAGGCGCCGTCGATGAGCGCGGCTTCTTCAAGTTCCTTCGGAATCGTGTCGATATACCCCTTCAAGTTCCAGATCGAAAAGGGAAGCAGCGTGGAGAGCAGGGCGACCCCAACCCCCAACAGGGAATTGCGCAGGTTGAAATCGCCGATGACGACGCGGTTCAGCAGGACAAACAAGGGCGCAAGGTAGGCGACGTTCGGCAGAAGCAGGACCGCGAGGACCGCGAGCATGAGGAGCTGTCGCCCGCCGAATTTAAAGCGCGAAAAGGCATACGCCGCAAACACACCTACCATGACCGAAGCGAACGCCGAAGCGCCGGCCAACAGTAGACTGTTCACCGCCAAGGTCGGCAGACTCACCGGGTTCGTAGTCGGCTGTGCAATGATATCCAGGTAGGCTTTGATCGAAAAGCCGGGTGGAATCAGATTCAGCGTCGTCGGGCGCATCACGTCGGCGCGCGGATCGAAGGACATACTGACCACCCATAGGATCGGGAACAGCACCGTAAAGGTGATAAAGAGCAGGAGCAATTGGAAGATGACCTGCTTGGTCAGCGTCATCTTCTGCCCGACGATATAGCTCTCGCTGTATTTGAACTTGGGTCGAGCCACCTGGACCACGCCTACATTCGGGCTGGATACGGGAACCTTGGCGTTACTAGACATCGTAACTCTCCGTCGCACGCGTGATGCGATTGGTGAAAAGGGTAATCACCAAGAGAATCAGGGCAATATAGACCGAGAAAGCTGCCGCAATCCCATACAGGGCCTGCTGGTTGACCAGGCGGAATGCTGTCGTCACCAGGATCTCGGTCGCCCGGAGCGGACCGCCGGCCGAGATAAAGTAGATGAGATTAAAGAGGTTGAACGTCAACGTGATACCGTAGACGATGGCGGGGACCATCGCCGGGCGCAAGAGCGGTACTGTTATGCTGAAGAACTGCTGCACGGGAGACGCGCCATCCATCGAAGCGGCCTCGTAGAAATCCTTGCTGATGCTCTGGAGTGCCCCCGTGGCGACAATCGTCATAAAGGGCCAGCCCAACCAGATATTGGTGATCAGCAAGGCAAAATAGGACAACGGCAGAGGGATGCCGGGGATGGGCGGATTGACGGACTCGAGCCACCGAATGTGAAACGCCGCGGGCCCGATGCCAACCAGGCCCCCTAGCATCGCCAGACCCTGGTTGATGGCGCCGAAATCCGGATCGAACATGTTGCGCCAGACGTTTGCGACGACCAGCGTCGGGATGACAATGGGGAGGATGAAAATGGCGCGATAAACGCCTTTGAACCACAGGCCCTTTGCGTTCAATAGCACCGCAATCAGTACCCCGATCACCACGTGAAAGATCACGTTGGAGAACGTCCAGAAGAGGTTGAACATGAGGGTATAAAAGAAATCAAAGTTGGCGATCTGCGGAACATTGCTTGTAATGATGTCGATATAGTTCTGCAAACCGACAAAGTTCGGCGCGGCGGAGCCCACGCGCAGATTTTTCAAACCATAGTCGGTGAACGACATCCAGATACCGTATACCATGGGGTAATAGGACATTACCGCCATGACGATCGCCGCGGGGAGGAGGTAAAGATACGGATTCGCCAGTTTCCAAAAACTCTTTTTCGTCGTACGCGGAGCCGCCATGGGGGAACGAGTGCTCTCCCGAGTCAAGGTTGCCATATATCCACCCTCAACATATTAGATGCCATGAACAGGACCGGATCACAAAAAAGTAAGCGAGTGCCAGCCGGCGGTCCCGGCTGGCACTGACAACGCTCGGTGCAGATTACTGGATCTTGTTGGCTTTGTTCATCGCCGCGCAAGCGTCTTTGATCGCCGCATCCGGCGCGGACTTGGCTTCAAAGATCTTGGTCGCCGCGTCGCCGAACGGAGTCCAGAAGTTGTCCAGCGCGGCAACCTGCGGGCGCGCGACGCCATTGCTGGCAGCCACCGCAAACGCTTTCACGTTCGCGTTGGTGGGGTTGACGTCCGTGCGTGCCGCCGGATCGCCCGCGATGTTGGCATACGCGGTCTGCCCTTCCTGGCTCGCAAAGTACAGTGCCAAGGCGACGGCGCTGTCCTTGTTTTTGCTGTTCGCATTGATGTACCAGCCGTCAATGCCCGTCAGCGGACCTGCATCGCCCTTGGGACCCTTGGGCATGGATGCTACGCCGACCTTGTCCTTGCCCAGCGCGTCTTCATTACCACCCAGGACCCAGGGACCGTTAAAGTAAATATCCATTTGGCCCTGGCGATAGAGCGTATCCAGGTCGCCATCCGATCTGATCTGCGCGCCTGCCGTCTTGAGACTGAGCAAGTACGTGTAGGCATCCGCGACTCCGCCCTGATCGGCGAGGCACTTGCCCTTGTCGTCCATCAACTGCCCGCCGAAGGCGCGCCACCAGCCAAAGGTGTGATACGCGCTGTTCGGAATACCGACCTTTTTGCCGGCTTTAACCGCGGCCGTCAGGTCATCCGTCGTCGCGGGAGGCGTCGTCACCGTGGTCTTGTTGTAATACATCGCCAGGGCTTTCGGGATCATCGGAACGGCATAGATCTTGCCGTCTACCGTCACGCCCTGAACGGATAGTTTCGAGAACGCATCCAATTTGCCTTTGAGCATGTCGTCCAGCGGGGCGAGCAAGCCGGCGCGGACTTCTTTTCCGAGACTATCATTCGGCGCGATGTACATATCGGGACCACCGCCGGTCGCGGCTTCCGTCTCGAACTTGTTGAACAACTGGTCGAACGGGATTTCCAGGACGGTGATCTTGGCATCCGGGAACTGCTTGGTTGCCGCCGCCACGAGTTGGTTGATCGTCTTCTCTTCGTTGTCGCCGGTATGATACCCATCCCAAATCGTGATGTTTCCCTTGACCGTTCCCCCTGCTGCCGCGGGCGCGGTGGTTGCGGCGGGCGCCTTGGTTGCCGCGGCAGCCGCGGTAGGCGGCGCCGCCGTGGGAACAGCGGTGGGCGCAGGTGCGCAAGCGGCGACGAGTGCAATGACGAGCACAAGCGCCGCGAGAACATAGATCTTTTTCATTTCCTTCTCCTCCA
>JBLMXX010000553.1:0-10496 GCA_050257995.1 Acidobacteriota bacterium
GCGCGGATACATCCGTCGCTTTAAATTGTGCCGGATTTGCTTCCGGCGCGAAGCGCTGGAAGGGCACCTCCCCGGTGTGACGAAATCCAGTTGGTAAGCCACGGATCTATTAGAAATTTCCTAGAACGTACAGTCGTTTTGTGAGGAGCAGGGACTGATGACAAACGATCCCATCGCCGATATGCTCGCCCGATTGAATAACGCCGCTTCGATCCATCACCCTCAGGTGGTGATGCCGGCATCCAAGTTGCGTGTTGCGATCGCGCGCATTCTGAAGGACGAAGGGTACATTGAAAAACTGGAAGTGACCCGCGACCGGCCGCAAGCCATGTTGCGCCTGTGGCTCAAGTACGACGGAGCCAAGAAGCCCATTCTCACCGGAGTCAAACGCATCTCCAAGCCGGGGCGACGTGTCTATGCCGGCAAGACGGAAGTGCCCTGGGTCCAGCATGGATTGGGTATTGCGATTGTTTCGACGACCCGCGGCGTGATGACCGGAGCGCGTGCCAAGCGCATGGGCCTGGGCGGCGAAGTCTTGTGCTATGTTTGGTAGGGCGGAGGATTCATGTCTCGTATAGGTAAAATGCCCATCAAGATTCCTGCGGGCGTCAAAGTGACTGTCGACGGCAATGCCGTGACGGTCAAGGGACCAAAGGGCGAACTGACCCGATCGTTCCATCCGGATATCAAGGTGGCGGTCGACGGCTCCCAAGTCGTGGTGACACGTCCCGACGACGAATTGTATGATGCTATGCACGGCCTGGTTCGAGCCATCATTCATAACATGGTCGTCGGCGTAACAGAAGGTTACAAGCGCAACCTGGAAGTCGAGGGCGTCGGATACCGTGCCGAACTGCAAGGCAAGAATCTTGTCTTGTCGGTGGGATTCTCTCACACGGTTCCGGTCGAGGCGCCGAACGGCATAACGTTCACCGTCGACAAGAGCGCGCGCGCGTTCTCTATCGAGGGAGTGGATCGTGAATTGGTGGGCGAGATGGCGTCGCGGATTCGTGGCATACGTCCTCCGGAACCGTACAAGGGCAAGGGGATCCATTATGCCGGTGAGCGAGTCCGCCGCAAAGCGGGCAAGGCCGGTAAAGTCGGCGCGAAATAGGAGTTGGGATGAAGAAGCTGGATACGGTCATACGACGAGAGCGGCGCCAACGCCGCGTCCGCGCCAAAGTCTCCGGGACCGGGGAGCGTCCCCGTTTAAACGTGTTCCGCAGCTCACGGCATATTTTCGCACAACTCATCGACGATTCAAAGGGACACACCCTGGTCGCGGCCTCCACGCTGGACGCAGAGGTGCGTGCCAATGCCAAGCAGTGGGACAAAAAGGCCGAGGCAAAACAGGTCGGCAAATTGCTGGCACAGCGCGCCCTCGCCAAGGGATTGAAGCAGGTTGTATTTGATCGCGGCGGATATCAATATCACGGTCGCGTAAAGTCACTCGCCGAAGGGTCGCGCGAGGGGGGATTGGAATTCTAGTCGTGGGTTCACCGGTTGAATTGCCGCCTGGTCATTGATCGCTTGACCCTTCGACTTTTCGACCCGGTGACTACACTTGGAGATGTTTATGGCAAATCGTCCAATGGGGAATCGTCCGCGTGAACGAGAGCAGGAAGAAGGACCAGGGTTTGACGAGCGCGTGGTCCATATTGCGCGCGTGTCCAAGGTTGTCAAAGGCGGCCGTCACTTTGGATTCCGCGCCGTCGTCGTCGTCGGCGATAATAACGGCAGCGTAGGCATGGGGATTGGCAAGGCGCGCGAGGTGCCGGAAGCCATCCGCAAGGGGACGGAACGCGCGCGCAAGTCCATGGTCAAAGTGGCGCTGGCGGGCACGACGATTCCGCATCCGGTGTTTACAAAATTTGGGGCGTCCAAGGTGATGCTCAAACCCGCCACTCCGGGGACGGGCGTTATTGCCGCGGGCGGCATGCGCGCGGTTCTCGAATGCGCGGGAGTGCGTGACGTGCTGACCAAATCGTTGGGCTCTTCCAATAAGCTCAACGTGGTCCGCGCGACGTTGCAAGCGCTGCAGGAAATGAACGAGGTGGAAGTCGAAGCCAAACGACGCAACAAGCCGGTGCAGCAGCTTTTGCCGCCGTGGAGGAGAACGAACAATGGCCAGCCAGGGTAAATTGAAAATCACGTGGGTCAAGAGCGCCATCGGATATAAGAAGAACCAAAAGGCGACCATTACGGCGTTGGGCTTGCACAAGCTGGGGCAGGTGATCGAGCACCAAGATACACCACAGATTCGAGGGATGATCTTCACCGTCCGGCACCTCGTCAAGTGGGAAGAAGTTAAATCTTAGACGGAAGCCGGCACCGCCACTTCCATAAAGATTGGGAAAAAACCAATGAAGTTACACGATTTGAGACCCGCCGAGGGATCAAAGAAAAGACGTCGTCGCGTGGGGCGCGGTATTGCCGCCGGGCAGGGCAAGACGGCAGGGCGCGGCACGAAAGGTCAAAAGTCCCGCACGGGGAGCGGCATCAAGCCGTATTTTGAAGGCGGCCAGCTTCCGCTCGTTCGCCGACTGCCACACACGCGCGGTTTTACGAATATTTTCCGCGAACCGTATGACGTTGTGAATCTCCAAGCGCTCAATGACAAATTTGACGCCAATACGGAAGTGACACCGGAGTTGCTTGTCGAGCACGGGCTGGTGGCAAGCGGCGACCGTGTCAAGGTCTTGGGAAATGGCGAGTTGAGCAAAGCACTTACGGTCAAGGCGCATGCCTTCTCATCCACCGCCAAGGAAAAGATCGCCGCGGCGGGTGGAAAAGCGGAGGAGATCACTGCCAATCAATGAGCCAATCGGCCAATGAACCAATGAGCCAACACTGAATTCAAGACCCTTCTGGCTCATTGGACAATTGGGTAATTGATTCATTGGCTTGATGACTCTGGAGGTTTTGGAATGTTAGATGCTGTCCGCAACGCAATGCGCCTGCCGGACTTGCGCAACAAGATCCTTTTTACGCTTTTCATACTGGTCATATACAGGCTGGCGGCGCATATCCCCGTACCGGGGGTCAATCCACAAGCCCTAACGAATTTTTTCAATTCGAACCAATTGTTGGGTTTTCTTGACCTATTTTCAGGCGGTGCGCTGTCTAACTTTTCCGTTGTCGCGATGGGTGTTTACCCATACATTACCGCGCAAATCGTCATGCAGTTGGCGACCGGTATCGTCCCAGCGCTGGAACGCCTGCAGAAGGAAGGCGGCGATGCAGGACGCGCCCGGATCAACCAGTACACGCACTTGTTGACGATACCGTTTGCAGCACTGCAAGGTTTTGCCCAGGCGCTGGTGTTGACACAGAGCAATCCGCCAGTCCTGACCGAGTTCGGCTTGACGACGTATCCATTGCAGACCATCTCGATCATTGTCACTCTGACGGCGGGCACGATCTTTGCCATGTGGTTGGGCGAGTTGATTTCCGAGCAGGGCATCGGCAGTGGTATTTCGATCATCATCTTCGGTGGCATTGTGGCTCAGATCCCACAGCGGGTGGGTCAGATGATCCAATCGAACCCGACGGCACTATTCTTTTTCGTCGCTTTGACCGTCATCACCATTGTCGGCATCGTATACATTCAAGAAGGGCATCGCCGCGTCCCGGTCCAATACGGCAAGCGCGTGCGCGGAACCAAGATGTACGGCGGGCAAAGCACGCACATTCCGCTCCGGGTCAACTCGGCGGGCATGATCCCTTTGATCTTTGCGATCTCGATCCTGATTTTTCCGGGCGTTATCGCAGGTTATTTTGTCAATGCACCCAACGCCTTTATCAGTGGTCTGGCGACCGCCGTTGTGAATGCGTTTAACCAGAACAGCCCTGTGTATTGGATCGTATACTTCATCATGGTGATCGGGTTCACATACTTTTACACAGATGTTATCTTCCGTCAGCAGAACCTGCCGGAAGTGCTGCAGCAGCAGGGTGGTTTTATTCCGGGCATCCGCCCCGGCAAAAAGACCGAAGATTATTTGAACGGGGTATTACAGCGCATTACGCTGGTGGGGGCGGTCTTTCTCGGTATCGTCGCCATCCTGCCGTTCCTGGTACGCGATGTGACTGAGACGAATCTCCTAATCATTACCAGCACAGGCCTGCTCATCGTCGTCGGCGTAGTCCTCGACACGATGAAGCAATTGCAAGCGCAGTTGTTGATGCGGCATTACGAAGGGTTTATCAAGTAAGACCTTGAACGCGCAAAACGTAAAGCGCCTAGTGCAAGCGGAGGGTTGCCATGAGCAGTGATGCCAAGTACATTATCTTGCTCGGAGCGCCAGGTGCCGGCAAAGGGACGCAGGCAGAAATCTTGCGTGAGCATCTGGGGCTGGCGCACATCGCCAGTGGTGACCTTTTCCGTGAGAATGTTTCCAAGGGTACGCCGCTCGGTAAGCTTGCCAAGTCTTACATGGACAAGGGCGAATTGGTGCCGGACGACGTCACGATCCAGATGGTCATGGATCGCATTTCTCGCCCGGATTGTGCTCCCGGCGTCGTCTTTGACGGTTTTCCTCGGACAGAGGCGCAGGCTCGGGCGCTGGATGCGGCGCTGGCGAAGGAAGGCAAAAAGATCGGCGCCGTTCTCTCGATTGGCGTCGGGGATCAATTGCTCGTCGATCGGCTCTCGGCTCGTTGGATTTGCCCAATTGACGGCGTTGTGTATAATACTCTGACGAACCCGCCGCAGGTTGCAGGACGATGTGACAAGGACAAGGGCGAACTTTACCAAAGGGAAGACGATAAACCCGAAACAGTTCGCCGCCGTCTCCAGGTCTACCATTCTCAGACCAAGCCGCTGATTGACTATTATCGAAATGCGGGCTTGCTGCGCGAGGTAGACGGCGAGCAATCGATTGACAAAGTACAGGCGGACCTAGTCAGGGCAGTAGAAAAACTGTGATCGTAATCAAATCTAAAAACGAAATTGCTATAATGCGGGAAGCCGGGTTGATTGTCGCCCAGGTGCTCGAGCAAATCCAGGCGAAGGTCAAGCCCGGAGTGAGTACGGAGGATTTGGACGCCTTCGCGTATGATTTCATCGTGAAACACAATGCCAGGCCGGCGTTCAAAGGTTACCGAGGTTTCCCCGCGTCTCTTTGCACGTCCATTAACAACGAGGTCGTCCACGGTATCCCCAGCAAGAAGCGGATACTTAAAGAGGGCGATATAATCTCGATCGACGTTGGCGCGATCCGGAACGGGTTTGTCGGCGATGGCGCGTGGACCTTCCCGGTGGGACAGGTCTCTGACGTCGCCAAGCGCTTGCTGGAAACCACCGAAGGCGCGCTGATGGCAGGCATCGGTCAGGTCCGACCCGGCAAGTACCTGGACGATGTTTCCGGCGCTGTGCAGGATTACGCCGAGTCACGCGGGTTTTCCGTGGTGCGAGAGTATGTGGGACACGGGATCGGGCGCGCCATGCACGAAGAACCGCAGATCCCTAATTACCGGCAGGGCAAACGCGGCCCACAGTTGACGCCCGGCATGGTGCTTGCCATAGAGCCAATGGTGAATGAGGGGACCTGGGAAACGCGCACATTACGGGACAAGTGGACGGTAGTTACCCAAGATGGCGAGCTTTCGGCGCATTTCGAGCATACGGTCGCCGTGACGGAGGGCGAGCCGGAGATTCTGACGAGACTATAGGACAGCTGCCGACCGGCTACCGGCAGCGATTGGAGGAAGAAGTGAAAGTGCGACCATCGGTCAAGCCGCGCTGCGAAAAGTGCAAAATCGTACGGCGCCGCGGGGTCATCCGAATAATTTGTGAAAATCCAAAGCACAAACAGAAGCAGGGGTAGGACATTTAGGATTTCAGATTGCAGATTGGAGGTTTCGGATTCAATCGTCAACAATCCGGAATCTGCAATCTCTTGGAGGAGCTATGGCTCGTATTGCAGGAGTAGACCTGCCGCGACAAAAGCGTGTGGACATTGCATTGCGCTACATTTACGGCATCGGCCCCTTACGGGCAGTGGAGGTGCTGGACAAGGCGCAGGTGAATCCGGCGGTTCGTGTCAAGGACCTTTCGGAGGCCGAAGTCTCGCGCATCCGCACGGTCGTGGATCGCGATTACAAAGTGGAAGGTGATCTGCGCCGCGAGATCGCCATGAATATCAAGCGGATGCAGGAAATTGGCGCTTATCGCGGGCTGCGGCATCGCCGCAACCTGCCGGTGCGCGGCCAGCGCACGCGTACCAACGCACGTACCAAACGCGGTGCACGCAAGACCGTGGCGGGTCGCCGGCGCTCCAAGGCGAAGAAGTAACAGTCGACGGGTCTTTCGAGCATGCCTGTACGCGCATGCTCGAGAAACCCGCGGAGGAAAATGAATGGCAGACGAAAAGACGACAGGTGCAGCGCCACGGCGACCCGTTCGCCGCGGAGGTCGCAAGGAACGCAAGTCCGTTCCGTACGGCAAAGTCCACATCCAGGCGAGCTTTAATAATACAATTGTCACTTTTACCGACCAATCTGGAAACGTGATCGCGTGGGGCAGTGCCGGCGCCAGCGGATTCAAAGGCTCGCGCAAGAGCACACCGTATGCGGCGCAAATTGCCGCGCAGAACACTTCTCGTGCGGCACAAGAAGCGGGAGTGCGCGAGGTGGACGTGCTCGTGCAAGGACCGGGCCCCGGGCGTGAAGCGGCGATTCGCGCCTTGCAGCAGGCGGGGATCCGCGTGCGTTCCATTACGGACGTGACGCCCATTCCGCACAACGGTTGTCGTCCACCAAAGAAGAGAAGGGTGTAGGAGGATCAATGGCACGGTATATCGGACCGGTGTGCGTTTTGTGCCGCCGTGAAGGGGAAAAACTCTATCTAAAGGGCGACCGGTGCTTTTCGCCAAAGTGCGCGATCGAGCGGCGCAACTATCCTCCGGGACCGCATGGGCAAAGCGGCGCATTCCGCCGCAAGCAAAGTGACTATGCCATGCAGTTGCGCGAGAAACAAAAGGCGCGTCGCATTTATGGCGTATTGGAGCGACAGTTCCAGCGCTATTTCAAGGAAGCGAGCAAGACTAGCGGTGTGACGGGCGCGACCCTGTTGCAATACCTGGAGACGCGACTCGACAACGTCGTCTATCGAATGGGTTTTGCGGCGAGCCGCAAGCAGGCGCGGCAATTGGTGCTGCACGGGCACTTTACCGTCAACGGCAAAAAAGCCACGGTCCCATCTTACCTGCTCAAGCCCGGCGATGTCGTCAGCGTGGTGGAAACCAGCCGCAAGAGCCCCTATTTCCAAACGATTGGCAAGGAAATCGCTCATCGTTCGACGGTCGAGTGGATCAGTCTAGACGGCCAGAATTTTCAGGGTAGTGTGCTCAACCTTCCATCGCGCAAGCAAATCGACAGCCCATTGAAAGAACAACTGATCGTCGAGTACTATAGCCGGTAGAGCTAGGAATTGGAAATTGAAGGTTGGACGTTGGATGCCTTTTCCAACCTCCGACGCTTTGCATCCAGTTTCAAGATCTCCGAGGAGGAGCACGTTGGAAGCGATTCTGCCAAAGATTGAAGCGGAAGCCTCGTCAAAGGGTTACGGCAAATTTGTCATCGGTCCCTTGGAAAGCGGGTATGGAGTCACGCTCGGCAACGCCCTGCGCCGAGTGCTGCTCGCGTCCCTATCGGGCGCGGCGGTAACTTCGGTTAAAGTCGACGGCGTTCATCACGAGTTCACGCCGATTCCGCACGCCAAAGAGGATATGACACAACTGATCTTGAATCTCAAGCAGTTGCGCTTTAAGGTACACGACGGCGATCAGCCGGTCCGTTTGCATCTCGAGGCGCGCGGCCGGGGATCGGTGACGGCAGGTGACCTGCAGGTGCCGGCGCAGATTGAAATGATCAATCCGGACCAGCACTTGCTCACGCTCGATTCGGATGATGCCCAGGTTGAATTGGACCTCACGGTTTCACGTGGCAAGGGCTACTCGCCGGCGGAAGAGCGCGGCAAGCTGCCCATTGACGAAATACCGGTCGACGCGGTCTTTAGCCCGGTCAAAAAAGCCAATTTTCGCGTCGAGCGCGCTCGCGTCGGTCAGATGACGAACTTTGACAATCTGATCATGGAAGTCTGGACTGATGGATCGATTACGCCGCGCGAGGCATTGACCGACAGCGCCAAGTCTCTCGTCAAGCTGTTCAATCTCGTCGCCGGTTTTGCGGGCGAGGGCGAAGTCGAAGCGGTTCCGGAATCCGAGATCCCCAGCCGCGTGTATGACACGCCGATCGAAGAGTTGGAACTGTCCGTGCGCGCATATAACTGCCTGAAACGCGCGGGCATTACGAAAGTAGGCGAGATCCTGGAGCGATTGAAAAAGGGCACGGAGGAAATCCTCGCCATTCGCAATTTCGGGCAAAAATCACTGGATGAATTGATGGAACGTTTGCAAGCCAAGGGTTACCTTGAGACCATCCAGTCCACGGCGGAAGGAAGCGCTCCGGCGACAGACGGTGGCGAGTCCGATTTTGATACGTCCAGCGAAGGGGAATAGTTATGCGACACCGAGTGGCGGGGCGCCACCTCAAACGCGACAGCAGCCATCGTAAAGCGCTGTTCCGAAATCTGATCACCGAACTCTTTCGACACGAACGGATTGAGACGACTGAAGCCAAAGCCAAGGCGATTCGCGCGGATGCCGAGAAGCTCATCACGCTCGCCAAGCGCGGCGACGTACATTCGCGGCGTCTGGCCGCCCGGACGATCACGGACCCGGATGTGACCAAGAAACTGTTCGAAACACTGGGGACTCGTTACAAAGAGCGCCCGGGTGGTTACACGCGGCTTTTCAAAGTGGGCCCGCGACTGGGAGATGCTGCGGAAGTCGTAATCATGGAACTGGTTGACCGGGAAGCCTAGCCAATGTGCCAACAAAACCAATGAGTCAATTACCCAAAACTTCGATTGCTCATTGGCGACTCTATCTATGGCATACTGGCTCATTGACCATTGGCTCATTGAATGAGATTGCTCGCGATTCTCGAGTATGACGGGACGGATTTCGAAGGGTTTCAGATCCAAAAGCGCGGTCGCACGGTGCAGGGTGAGCTTGAAGCAGCCCTGCGGGAAATCACGGGCGACCCGGTCCGAGTCGTCGGAGCCGGACGGACGGACAGTGGTGTGCATGCCCTGGGACAGGGCGCTCATTTTGATACCGGGTGGAATCGTCCCCCGCAAGTTCTCCTGCGGGCTCTCAATGCTGTTTTACCAAATGATATAGCGGTGCGATCCATCTCACCGGTCGCGCCGGATTTCTCGGCAAGGTACAATGCGCGGAGCCGAGCGTATCGTTACACGCTTCTGAACCAGCCATACCGGTCGCCGCTTGCCTGCCGGTATGCGCTCCATATCGCGGAGCCGTTAAATGTGGACGCGATGGATGCCGCGGCGCGATGTCTGCTCGGTCGCCAGGACTTTGGGGCGTTTGGGACTCCCCCCCACGGAGAGAACAGCACACGCGAAATGGTCCGGGCGCAAGTGCGAAAGGTGGGGGCGACCGTCGAGGTTGACCTGGAAGCCAACGCGTTCCTGTACCGGATGGTGCGTCGCATCGTCGGCACACTGCTCTGGGTCGGCAAGGGTGAGATGAGCGTCGTGGAATTTCGAGCCGTCATAGCGAAAAAACGGCGCGCAGGGCAGTCCGTTCCGCCGCACGGATTGTGTCTCGTCGCCGTCCATTACGATTTATAGATCTGTTGGAGCGAAGGATGAAAACATTTAACACCAAGCCCGCCGATATTAAACGGGAATGGTATGTCGTCAACGCCGAAGACAAGACTCTCGGCCGGCTGGCGGCGGGGATCGCGCGTGTGTTGAAGGGAAAGCACAAGCCCATTTACACCCCGCATCTCGACACCGGTGATTACGTGATCGTCCTCAACGCAGGCAAGATTCGCGTCACCGGCAAGAAATTGGAAGAGAAATACTATTACCACCACTCGGGTTATCCGGGTGGGATGAAAAAGGTCGTCCTGCGCGAGCAGTTGGACAAGCACCCCGATCGGGTAATCAAAGCCGCGGTATGGGGCATGCTGCCTCACGGGCGATTGGGACGTCAGATGTTTAAAAAGCTCAAGGTGTACGCGCGCGCCGACCATCCCCATCTGGCGCAGCGAGCAAAGGTCCTGGAGGTCTAAGCGATGCCAACTGGAAAATTCTACGAAGGTGTTGGTCGGCGCAAGTCTGCCATCGCGCGCGTGCGCCTGTTCGCCGGCAGCGGTGCGTTTACCGTGAATGACAAGCCCGCCGCCGAATATTTCCCTTTGCCGGCACTGATCAATCAGGTGCTCCATCCGTTGAAAGCGACCCAAAATGAAGAGCGCTTTACGATCTCGGCGAAGGTCATGGGCGGCGGACCCATGGGGCAGTCCGATGCCGTCTCACTGGGGCTGGCACGCGCTTTGCTAGCCGCCGATGAGAATTTCAAAGGTGCATTGCGCAAAGCCGGTTTGCTTACACGCGACCCGCG
>JBLMXX010000554.1:0-5183 GCA_050257995.1 Acidobacteriota bacterium
GTGCTGGCGCGTTTTCTTGCCGCGTCGATCTTTGCGCGATCCCGGTCCCGGCACCCGCCGGGCGCCGGTCTCTTCATTCCGCCGCGCTGCCTCGACCGTCGTCAATCGCTCGTCCCAGAAATGGACCGGCACGCCAAGCCGCGCACCGATCATCTCGGCGTAGGTCCGGGTCATTTCCGCCTGCGGTCCAATCGTGCCATCCATGTTCCGGGGCAGACCGACGATGATGGCGGCGGCGTCGTATTCGCGGATAAGATGCTCCAACGCCTGCGCGTCCTGCTCGGCAATAGACCGCACGAGCACGTCCACCGGGGTCGCCAATTGCAGGGTCGTATCGCCAAATGCGATCCCGATCCGGCGGTCTCCAATGTCCAATCCGATAAGTTTCACTTTTTATTTACGACCTGCGGCTCTACAAAAACGGCGATCCGGAAGCCGAGCCACGGCATCCGGTTCCAGCCAAACGGGGTAATGCTAATTTCGGCTGGACGCGCCAGTGGGATGGCCCCCGCGAGATAGGACGCCGCCTCGTCCGCTGTTTTTCCCTGGAGCGCGAGCGCCACTTTTGCCGTATCGATCTGGGGCGAGGCATACCCGACCCCTTTGAGCGGCAGGCGCAGGGCAATGCCTTGATACTTGCCGCCCGGCTGGGTCTCGGTCTGTATCCCTTCCGGCAGAATGGCATAGCCGGCTTGCATCTGTTTTTTCAAGAGCGACCCGATGAGACCCTGGGTATCTGCCTTGTCAATCGCCAGCCCAAAGACGGTCGCCGAGATCCTCATGTTGAGCACATCGGCAGGGTCGTCCACGACATGATCGTAAACCTCATCGCCTACGTCCAACAAGACCGATTCGATGGGCATGATTTCATTCGGCTTGAGACTCGCCTGCAGAAACGCATTCCCCTGCTGGCGTAATTGTTGGAGGAGCTGCGCTTCCAGTTTCTTTTTATCATCCGCCGTCACGACCTTGACCGGCTTTAGGCTCCCGCTCGCCGTCGGCTTTAAGTTGATGACACGGGACTCGAGACTCAATGTCCCTTCGATTGTATTGATGGCGAGTTCCTTGACGTTGCCGGTGGGGCCCGGGTCAACGGCCTGGATCGGCGCCTCTACGCGACTGTTCTGTCCGGCGGGCAATGTAACCGTCGTCGTCGTGGTAAAACGGATGGGCACTCCCGCGCTGGTCTTGACGATGGTCCCTTGCGGGATGGATAATTGCTCGCCGCGCACATTGCTGAAAATGACCGAGCCCGTGGAGGGAGCATTGGGGACGCTCTTTTGGGTCGTGGTCTTGAGGTCCATCGTCCCGCTGATCTCGCGCGTGATTTTGCGAGCGGGTATGGAACGTGTATCTGGGTTGGTCTGGGCAATCGACGGGTCTGCCAAGATGTCGGTTGTAACGGACATGGCGATGGAGGAGGGGGCAAGCCGGACATTTGCCGTTGGAACGACCACGGCGGCAACCGCGCACAGGACAAGCGAGGCAATAACGGCTACCGCTACCAATGCCCACCACTGGCCCATCCGGTCCGCGGGGCTAAATCCCATCTGAAGGAATCGGGGCGCCGGTCCACCCCGCGGTGCGCCCTGGACTGTCTCAGGGTATAGCGGCGTCATATGCCATTCAGCACGCTGCGCCTGGGCAATGGAAGGAAAGAGCGGGAAACCAAACGCGCCGGCGCGGTCGCGGATTCCGTAATCATGCGCTACGAGCGCGATTTCGACGCCGGTGTCTTCAGCCGCGCGGCGCAACAGTTGTAGGCCATGGTCGCTTTCCAGCGCCACGCAGCCGCGCGGGACGACGAGGACAACATGGCTCAGTTCTGCCATTTCAATGCAAGCGCGGATCGCCGCGATGTCGTCGTTCGGTTTCAGTTGGATAATTTGCTGCATTTACGGGAGTTCATGAAAAGGGGGCTTTCCCTGTCGCAGTGACAACTTGGCAAACCCCCGGAGATGATAGGTCGAACGGATCAGGCGTTTCGATTCGAGACGATTCGCGGCACCAGCCCGAGCGCCTCCGCCAGCCGGCTCACGTCCTTCCCGCCCGCTTGCGCCAATGCCGGGCGCCCGCCGCCGCCGCCGCCGACGACCTGTGCGACCGGGCGGATCAATTTCACTGCATCGTAACCCTTGGAGACCAGGTCGGGTGTGACCGCCGCCACCAGGCTTGGCTTGCCTTCTATCGCCGCGCCCAGGACGACAATGCCCGACCCCAATTTGTCTTTGAACCAGTCCGTCATCTCGCGAAGCACATCGGCATTCGCCGCCTGCACTTGCGCTGCCAATACGTTGACGCCGTCCACATGCTGGACGTGCTGGAGCAGTTGCTCCGCCTCGCGCTGGGACAGCTCGCGGCGCAGGCGCTCGATCTCTTTTTTCTGCGCGTCATTTTCATTCATGAGCGCCAGGACCTTGTGATCGAGTTGGTCGGGGCTGGTCCGCAAGTATGCCGCCGCACGCTGCAGGTGGGCCAGGCCCTCCTGCATAAATGCCGTGACGCCGCGCCCGGTCACCGCTTCGATGCGGCGCAGTCCGGCGCCAATCGAGGACTCTGATAGGACGTGGAAAGAGCCGATCTGGCTGGTGTTCATCACGTGGGTGCCGCCGCACAGTTCCTGGCTGAAGGGGTTTTCCGGCCAGCCGATGCGGATGACGCGCACGCGCTCGCCGTACTTTTCGGTGAACAGCGCCATCGCTCCGCTCGCCACTGCCTCCTTGTACGCCATCTCGGTTGGATTCACGGGATAGTTGGCGAGGATGGCATCGTTGACCGATTGCTCGATGAGGTCCAGTTCATCCTGGGTGAGCATACCCGAGTGCGAGAAATCGAACCGGAATCGATCCGGCGCGACCAGGCTGCCGGCTTGCTGAACGTGCTCGCCGAGGACATAGCGCAGTTCGCTGTGCAACAGGTGGGTCGCCGTATGGTTCCGCATAATATCCCACCGGCGCAGTTCCTCCACTTCGGCAGAGGTGGTATCACCGGTTTTCGGCGCGCCTTTCAACACCTCGCCGACGTGGACGACCAACCCCGGGACCGGCTTTTTCATGTCGGTCACCTCGATTGCCCAAACGACGCCCGGGTCTTCCAATTCGGCCCGCGTCGCTTCGCCTTCATAGCGGACCAGCCGTCCGACGTCACTCACTTGCCCGCCGGACTCTACGTAGAAGCAAGTGGCGGGGAGAATCACTTCCACTTTGTCGCCCACCTTGACCGCGTCCACCAACCGACCGTCGCGCAGGATCCCCGCAACGGTTGTTTCGATTTCAGTCCCGGAATAAGGATCGTGCGCGACACCCGAGGCGGGCAATTTGCCGTTTGCGATCAACTGTTCCTTGATTTCCCGGTACGCTTTTTCGTCCGCTCCCTCTGCCATGCCCATCGTCGAGGCAGCCCGCGAGCGATTGCTCTGCTCCTCCATAGCCCGGCGGAAACCGGGCTCGTCCACCGTCATACCATAGTCGCGCGCCACGTCGCGCGTCAGGTCGAGCGGAAAGCCGTAGGTATCGTGCAGGCGGAACGCGTCCTCGCCGGATATTTCCTTAGCGCCCCTGGCTTTGAGATCCTCAATCAACTCGTCGAGCAGCGCCGAGCCGGTGCGCAAGGTGGACTGAAAGCGTTCTTCCTCCGCCAGCGTCGTCTTGAGGATCGCCTCACGCCGCTTGACCAATTCCGGGTAGGCGTCTCCCATCCTCTCGATTACGGTCGGGATGATTTCGGTCAAAAAAGGACCTTCAAAACCGATCATTTGACCATAGCGCGCCGCCCGGCGCAGGATCAGCCGCAGGACGTAATTGCGCCCTTCATTGCCGGGGACCATCCCATCGGCGATCAAGAACGTCACCGCGCGCGCGTGGTCGGCAATCACGCGATAGCCGGTGATGTTCTTCTCCATGGTCTCTTTGTCCTGCTTGAGCAGCTTGCGCGTGCGCTCCAGGACCGGCTTGAATAGGTCCGTCTCATAGTTCGAGCGCTTTTTCTGCAGGATGGACGTGATGCGCTCCAGTCCCATCCCGGTATCCACGCCGGTCTTGGGAAGAGGCGTGCGTGTCCCGTCCGCCGCCTGGTCGAATTGCATGAACACCAGGTTCCAGACTTCCAACCAGCGTTCGCAGCCGTTGTCCAGCAAGACGGAGCAGTTGGGTTCGCCGCAGGTGCAATATTCCGCGCCCCAGTCATAGTGCAGTTCGGAGGTGGGACCGCAGGGACCGGTGTCGCCCATAGACCAAAAGTTGGTCTTTTCGCCCATCCGGTAGACTCGATCTTCAGGCACCCCAACCTGGTTCACCCAGATATCGAACGCCTCGTCGTCGTCCTGAAAAACGGTAAAATAGAGCTTCTTGGGCGAGATGCCGTATGCTTCAGTCAATAGACCATAGGCATACTTGATGGCATCGCGTTTGAAATAGTCGCCAAAGGAAAAGTTGCCCAGCATTTCAAAGAAAGTGTGATGGCGCGGCGAAGGACCCACGTTCTCCAGGTCATTGTGCTTGCCCGAGACCCGCATGCATTTTTGCGACGTGGTTGCGCGCGCGTAGGCGCGCTTTTCTCGTCCCAGGAAAACGTCCTTGAACTGGACCATGCCGGCATTCGTGAACAGCAATGTCGGGTCGCCTGCCGGGATGAGCGACGAACTCGAGACGATCGTATGCTTCCTGCGCTTGAAATAATCCAAAAAAGTCTGGCGGATTTCATTCGATGAAAGTGACATGCACAGTCCTATCTCAGATTTAAGGTTTGGATTTGGAATTTAGAACGAGTTTCATTGTATGCGAACACCCAGTGAATGTCAAACCTCGGGCTATTTTTCCCTTCATGGCGATGCTGTGGTATAATTACTCGCATATTCTTTGGGAGTCCTCGTATGTCCTCATTATCCGTTGACCACGTTGTGAGGCGTGGAGTGGCAGAAATTATTAGCGAAGAGGGCTTGCGCAAGCGCATGAGCGCGGGCAGACCACTGCGCCTCAAAATGGGATTTGACCCGAGTAAGCCCGACCTGCACCTCGGGCACGCGGTCGGCATCCGCAAGCTCCGCCAATTCCAGGAAATGGGACACCAGGTGGTTCTCATCGTGGGCGATTGGACCGCCCAGATCGGAGACCCCTCGGGTCGCGACGAGAGCCGCACGATGATGACGGCGGAGCAAGTGCGACAGAATGCCCAGACCTACATGG
>JBLMXX010000555.1:0-3349 GCA_050257995.1 Acidobacteriota bacterium
GGTCGATGCTGCATCGACCCTACCCCCGCCGCGTTTTGCTTTTCATTGGCGATTCGGCTATAATCGGTCTTCGATGGATTTGTAGTCGTTTGGGGAGGAAGAATGGAGATCGATTGGTTTGGACATGCCTGTTTTCGTCTGCGCGGTCGTGAAGGTACGGTGATCACCGACCCCTATACGAAGGAAATCGGGCTGAGTTTTCCACGTCCGCGCGGCGATATTGTGACCATCAGTCACGAGCATCCGGGACATCGCTATGTGGATGGAGTGAAGGGCGATCCGCGTGTCCTGAATGGGCCCGGCGAATACGAAATCAAGAACATTTTCGTCACCGGAATACCGACGGCACACGATAAAAGGGGCGGTCGGGACCGGGGATCCAATACCGTTTATACGATCGATCTGGATGGACTGACGATTTGTCACCTTGGCGATTTGGGGCATGTCCCCACCCAGCCCCAAGCCGAAGCGTTTGGCAATGTGAATATCCTACTCGTGCCGGTCGGCGGCGTTTCCACGATTAACGGCGCCGAAGCGGCCGAAATTGTCTCACTCCTTGAACCGCAGGTAGTCATCCCGATGCATTACCAACATGCCGACCTCGCCTTTAAGCTCGACCCGCCGACGAAATTCTTCAAAGAACTGGGCGTCAAGCCCCCATCCGAAATCCCGAGTTTCAAGGTGACGAAGGATAGTCTCCCCAAAGAGATGCAAGTGATCCTGCTCGAACCCAAGCAAAAGGAATAAGAGGAGTCGATGGACCAGGAGCGAATCAAGCGCGCGGTCAGCGAGATCATCGCCGCGATCGGGGATGATGAATCGCGCGAGGGCTTGCGCGAGACGCCGCGCCGCATCGCGGATATGTACGCTGAAATCTTTGGCGGGTTGCTGCAGGATCCTCTGCAAGTATTGGGGGTGACCTTCGACGCGGGCGGGCACCGGGAAATGGTGATCGTTAAAGAGATTCCATTTTACTCTGTCTGCGAGCATCACTTTTTGCCTTTCCACGGAGTGGCGCATGTCGGCTATATTCCGCGCGAAAAGCTGGCCGGCGTGAGCAAGATCGCTCGCGTGGTCGAGACGCTGGCAAAGCGTCCCCAGATGCAAGAGCATTTGACCAGCCAGATTGCCGATACGCTGATGGAAGGTCTGCATCCCAGCGGCGTCGCCGTCGTCATGGAGGCCGAGCACTTGTGCATGACGATGCGGGGCGTGAAGAAACCGGGCAGCCGGTTGGTGACCAGCGCGACGCGGGGTATTTTCCGCACCGTCCCCGCGACTCGCTCTGAATTTTTCTCCCTGGTGCGTGAAGGGAAGAACTAGACCGCCGTGTATAACCTGCGCGTCCTCTCTCCTCATAACCTATCGCAACTACGGAACGAGATTGAAAAGATCAGCCCGGAACTGCCGCCGCTGCGCGACCACGTTGCGAAAGGGTCCTGCCGCGCCGTCAAGCTTGAGCGAATCCCGCCTCGCCTGGCGCGTTTTTTGTATCAGGAATTGGTGCTCGAAGGAGGCGACGTGGTCCTGCCGTCTCGCCTCGACGACGCCAGCCCCCTCCCGGTTGATCTCCTGCTTCTCGGAACGGTTTACCAACTCAGGCACCTCTCTATCCGTCTCCGCACTCAACACGCCATCTCCAGTGCCGCCGAATTAGAAAGCGAACTCGGTCTCCTGGCTGACGAACTCGAACACGCGCTGGCATCCTTTGACGCGGGCACGCGCGGCTCACTGACGATGCGCTCGACCACGTTGACGTGGGGAGCGCGCACCTACATCATGGGCATCCTCAATGTTACGCCCGACTCGTTCAGCGGCGACGGCGTGATTGCCCAAACCGCGGAGGCGTTCGTCGATCAGGCGGTGGCGCAAGCAGAGCAGTTCATCGCCGACGGCGCAGATATTCTAGATGTGGGAGGCGAATCCACGCGGCCCGGCTCCCAGCCAACGTCTGCGGAAGAGGAATATCGCCGCGTGGTCCCGGTAATTGCGCGCCTGCGCCAGCGTCTATCCATCCCGCTTTCCGTCGATACCTACAAGGCGGACGTGGCGCGCGCGGCACTGGACGCCGGCGCGGACCTCGTCAACGATATCTGGGGCCTCCGGATGGACCCGGAGATGAAGCGCGTGGTCGCGGGTCGGGGCGCGCCGGTGGTCATCATGCACAACCGGAGCAAGCCCAAGGATGCCGCCCAATCCAACCGGCTGGGTGGACGTTACGTCGGAGTCGAATATGCCGATTTGCTTGGCGACGTCACCCGCGAACTGCGCGAGCAAGTGGACCTGGCACTGGATGCGGGAGTGGCACCGGAGAAAATCATCCTGGACCCGGGGATCGGCTTTGGCAAGACGGTCGAGCAGAACCTGGAACTGCTGAACCGGTCGGATGAACTCCAGGCCCTCGGCTACCCCATCCTGATCGGTCCATCCCGCAAGGGCTTTATCGGCTACACGCTGGACCTGCCGGTACAAGAGCGCGTCGAGGGGACCGCTGCGGCAGTGGCGGTCAGCATCGTTCGCGGCGCCGACATCGTGCGGGTGCACGACGTCAAGGCGATGGTGCGGGTCGCCCGGATGACGGATGCCGTGACAAGGGCAAAAAGCGACTCCCAAAAGGGTAATTGATCAGAGCGGTTTTTTTGCAGTTCTGCTCTCCTATGCTACAATGTGCATGCCTCCATGAAACCACTGACTGCACTCGTTCTCTTCGCAACAGCATTGGCAGTTGCATCTAGTCTCTCGGCTTCATCGCCCGCTTTCGCCGCGCGCTCGCCGCTGGTCCTCGCCTTCTATTATGACTGGTTTGACGAAAACATCTGGAAGCCAAGCCAGGTCGCGGATATGCCCGTTTCCCGGTACACCTCGCGCGACCCGCAGGTGGTGGCACGGCAGATTCAGCAGGCGCGTGGGGCGGGGATCGATGCGTTTGTCGTTTCCTGGTGGGGCGCGGGAAATCCCACGGACGATAATCTCAAGATCGTGTTGGACCAGGCGCGGGCGGCGAACTTTTCCGTCGCCGTCGATTTTGAATTGACATCCCCGTTCTACCGGTCGAAAGAGGACGCCGTCAACTCTTTACGGCGGCTTTTAGCCACGCACGCCGGCCACCCTGCCTATTTGCGCGTGGGCGGCAAGCCGGTCATTTTCTTTTGGCGCCAGCAATATTATACCGTGGACACCTGGCGCGCCATCCGGGATTCGGTGGACCCCAACCGCCAATCGCTGTGGATTTCCGAGGGGGTGGATACCTCCTATTTGCGCGTCTTTGACGGGCACCACCTTTATTCGGTGGGATGGGCGCAAAGCCCGGCCGCGGAAATGCAGAAATATAGCAGTCGCGTGAGGGCGT
>JBLMXX010000556.1:0-7999 GCA_050257995.1 Acidobacteriota bacterium
ATGGGATTGCAAGTGCCACTCGTGGCGTGTGGAGGGGTCCATTCCGGTAAAGATGTGCGTGACCTGCTCGCGGTCGGGGCATCCGCGGTAGAAATCGACAGCGCGCAATGGGTCGAGCCGCAAGCAGTGGCACGCATTGCGGCAGAGGTGAATGAGCTAGATTGAACCGCACAAATTGGATCGTAATTCTTCTTTCCGCTGCTGTGACGCTTGCATGTACCGCCGTTCCGTTCGTCTCCTCTACTGCTCCACTCCCCACCGAACCCCCAATTGTCGCCGCGCCAACTCCAAGTCTGCTTCCCTCACCCATCGCGAGCGCGGTCGGCAAGCCCGGCGCGCCGTTGTGGTGGCCCATTGATCTTGCCTTTCCCAAGACAGTAGGGTTGACACGCAGTACCGATAGGCAAGCCGTATGGGCGACGCGCGACCTGAACGTGGACGGCATAAAAGATTTCTTTCTGCTGGAAGCCGGCACCGCGGGCTACAAGACCTATGTGATCACGCTTTCCAAAGGTTCCATTTATGATCTTCTCTTCGTCAAAGGTGGCACGACGTTCGCCCTGAATCTTACGCAGGGTACAGACTCTACGGTTCTGACGGGACAGCATGTCGGGACCATGCACCTTCAGGTCTCCGGTGCAGTGAACCTGGATTTGGATTTGCCTTTGCGCGAGCGATTCAACCTGGCGGCCGGCAGTGAAATCGCGTTTGGTACCTCTGTCCCCAACATGGACCGGTGCGGCGATTGCGAGTATCTGGTCTATGTGCACGTTGCGCCGTTCAATGGACCGGGGGTTTATCGCTCCAAGCCAGCCGGTGCCTATATCATCGATATCCAGGTCATTCCGGGTGGCGCTGAGGGACAGGAGGACTATCGCTGGGCGCAAGAGTGTACCCTCATCGTCAAAGATGCCTTGAGCGGGAATTTCGCCTGTGCAGGGCTGCAAGACATTAACGATAGCACCAGGCGAATCAACGTGATCGGCAATTGGCAGCAGCCGCCTTGAGCGAGGATCGAGGAGGTCAGTCTTTGGGTGGGGAATCCAGAATAATCGTTACCGGACCATCGTTGTAGATTTTCACCAGCATTTTGGCCTGAAACTGCCCTGTCTCGACCGTTAGCCCTTGCTCGCGCAGGAGGTCGCACAGGCGTTCGACGAGAGGTTCGGCAAGTTCGGGGCGCGCAGCATTTATGAAATCAGGACGGCGGCCACGCCGTGTATCTGCATACAGGGTGAATTGAGAAACGACGAGGGCACTCCCGCCCACGTCAAGCGCCGACCGGTTGAATTTGCCGTCCGCATCTTCAAAGATGCGCAGCGTGGCGATTTTCTGGGCGAGATACCGGGCATCCCTCTCGTCATCGCCATGCGTAATGCCGACCAGGATCACCAGCCCCGAGGTAATCTCTCCGATCACCTGGTCCTGGACACTCACTGCCGCTTGCCGCACCCTCTGTATCACTGCTCGCATGTCGTCTTCCCGCTTGCTTTAATCTCGAATCTCTGCTATCATTTGAACAACTGGTCGGCCGGAGTGGCAAGCATGGTGAAATTGCTGATGACGTGGGACATTCGTCCCGGCAAAGAATCTGAATATTTCGAGTTTGTCGTGCAGGAATTCGCGCCTAAACTGGTACGTCTTGGAATTCAGCCAACCGAGGCCTGGTATACCGTGTATGGAAACGCGCCGCAGATCCTGACCGGCGGCGTCACCGAGGACCGCTCTACGCTCGACGGCATTCTCGAAGGCGAGGAGTGGAAGGCATTGCACGATAAATTGCTGACGTTTGTTACAAACTTTTCCTATAAAATAGTCGCCGCCGCCGGCAACTTTCAACTCTAGATTCTGAAAAGACTGGGGACATGGCATCGAGTGCAATGTCCCCAGTCTTTTATTTGAAACTTGCCAGCCTCATTTGCTTTCAGGCTTGGTCTCCGCTTTGGTTTCTACTTTGGCCTCTGCTTTGTTCTCGGACTTGGCCTCTGCCGGTGTTGTCTTCTTTTCGCCTTTCGAGTCACTGCCGTTGGATTTAGTCTCGCCCGTCACGGTGCTCGAAGTCGTTTTGCGGCTGTCCGTGATGTACCATCCGGAGCCTTTGAAGATGATGCCTGCGGGATGAAACACCTTGTACACCTTGCCCGAGCACTGGGGACACTGTCGCACCGGTTCATCCTTGATGGATTGATGTCGCTCGAAGCGGGTTCCGCATTGTTCGCATTCGTATTCGTAAACGGGCATAGTCGATCATCTCCCTAGACGTCAAATGAACGGCGGGGGTTTAACCCCGCCAAAACGGTCGGTCATTCCATTCCAAGAATTTATTATACTCTTACTTGTGACGGCGGTCAAATGCGAATTGGCTGCCAGGCATGGATTTCACATACCGCTTGACTTCGGCTGCCACGTCCGCCACCTGGGATGGATGCTCCAGTTTACGCTGCTCATTAGAGACAATTGCCACCGCGACGGAGATGATAGGAGCGTGCAATGGGTTTCCCTGGCGGTCGAACACTTCCAGATACCCCCGCGCGCGATCGGCGTCGGAGTAGAAATCCGGGATTTCCGAGTCGAAGCGTCGAATGATCTCTCTAGCAATGGTCTCAGCACGGTCAGGCTTGGAGATGACTACGAAATCGTCCCCGCCGACGTGACCAACAAAGTCATCCTGGGTCCCTACATCGAGCAGCGTCGCAACTATCTGCTTGCTCAGCATTTTGATAACCTGGTCACCCCTGAGCCAACCATAAACATCGTTATAGGATTTAAAGTGGGTTAGGTCAACATAAAGCACTGCGAGGGGCTCTCGAGTTGCCAGACGTGCCCTGAGCACCTGCTCAATGATGGGATTTCCTGGCAATTGGGTGAGGGGACTTGCGCTGAGGTCTCGGACGCTGCGCCGCAAATGGGCGGCTATGCGCGAGCGGAGCTCGCGGGGATCGAATGGCTTGGTCACATAGTCGTCGGCGCCCACTTGCATGCCACGCACTTTTTCGCCGATATCGTCCAGCGCCGTTAGCATCATGATGGGAACGCTCAGGGTAGTCAGGTTCGCCCTCAGCCGGTGGCAGACTTGATAGCCGTCCATACCCGGCATCATCACGTCTAGCAAAATCAGGTCCGGACGCTCTGCCAGCGCCTGTGCCAGCCCATCTGTACCGCTATCCGCCTCGGCAACCGTATAATTTTCCCCGGCGAGCGCGCTCTTGACGATTTGCCGCATGAGCGGATCATCGTCGATCAACAGTATCCTGGGTCGCTTGGATTCCATCGGATTGGCTAGACGGTCTCATTACTTGCTGTTTCGCTCGAATGCAAAATGGCTGCCTGGATGCGATTTTAGATGCCGTTTCACTTCTGCCGCGAGTTCCGCCGCCTGGGCAGGATGGCTCAGTTTTCGCCGCCGGTTGGTCACAATAGCAATCTTTAGGCTCAAGAGGGCTGCATGAAAGGGTTTGCCACGGCGGTCGTGCGTGTCGATGAACCCGCGCTCGCGGTCCTCTGAGCGATAGTAATCCGGAATGGCCGCGTCAAAACGACTTATCACTTGCTCGGCAATGTTCGCGGCGCGATCGGGAGTGGAGATGACGACGAAATCATCCCCACCAATGTGTCCCAGGAAATCCTCTTTGCCGCCGGACGAATCCAGCACCTCACGAATCACCCGCGCCAACAGGCGGATCACCTCATCGCCCTTCAGCCATCCGTATTCGTCATTGTATTCCTTAAAATTGGTGAGGTCGATATACAGCACGGCAATGAATCCGGGCTGGCTGAGGTAGGCGGTCATCACTTGTTCGATCACAGGATTGCCCGGCAAATAGGTTAGCGGGCTCACGTTGATGTCGCGTTCACTGCGGCGCAGGTGGACCTGCACGCGCGTGAGCAGTTCCTCGAGGTCACAGGGCTTGGTGATGTAATCGTCCGCGCCGACCTGCAAGCCGCGAACTTTTTCGCCGATCTCGTCCAGCGCGGTGATCATGATCACCGGTACGTTCGCCGTCGCCGAATTCTGGCGCAATTGACTGCAAACAGAATAGCCATCCATATCGGGCATCATGACGTCAAGCAGGATCAGGTCGGGTGGTTCGTGCTGAGCCTTGACGAGTCCCTCTGCACCCGATAGGGCATGCGTAAACTCATACGCCGAGCCGCCCAGGGCCTTCGCCACGACCTGTGCAAAGAGCTGGTCATCGTCGATCAAAAGAATCCTGTGCCTCTGCGATGTCATTGCCTGATTTTACACCCCGTGAGGTTCCCCTACAATAGGAAAGCGCGCCCATGCATGATACAGGGTGCCCCACTCGTCCAAAGTCAGAGTTTCCGCGCGGCGGGAGGGATCGATGTGGGCACGCCCCAGCAGATGGGCAGCCATCGGAGGTTCGAGCGCCAGACCGTGGGCAAGCGAATTTCTCAATTGCTTGCGGCGTTCACCAAACCCCGCGCGCACCAGCTCGAAAAAGCGAGCGGTGTCCTCAAGTCCCAACGGGGGGCGGTCAAAAACATCTAGTCGAACGACGGCCGATTCCACTTTAGGGCGCGGGTAAAACGCGCCGGGAGCAATCGTCCGGACCACGTGGACCCGGGCAAAGAATTGTACGCTGACCGCGAGCAGGTTCATCGCGGGCGGTGTGGCTGTCATGCGCTGTGCCACCTCTCGCTGTACCATGACGACGATAATGCTCGGACGGACCTCGGATTCCAAAAGATGCCGGAGAATGGCCGATGTAATGTAGTAGGGCAGGTTGGCGACGACCTTAAAATGAGGGGCGGGGTCAATCCCCGCCCCTGGTATTCTCATCCAATCAATTGGGTCGCGTGTTAAGATGTCGCCCTGCATAATTACTATGCGAGGATTGGCGGCAAATGTCTCTTGTAGTCTCGCCGCGAGGTCTTTGTCGATCTCGACGGCAACTACCCGTGCGGCACGGTCGGCGAGGACACGCGTCAGGTGTCCCAATCCTGGTCCGATCTCCAGGACGCTATCGCCGCCGGTCAGCTCCGCGGCATCGGCGATACTTTCCAGAATGCGCGTATCCGTCAGGAAATTCTGACCCCATTTCTTGCGAGGGCGCAGTCCACTATCATCCAGTGAATCTCTCGCGCTCATTGAACCGGATCCCTGCTATGGACCCGAATTACGGTCGCGCGGCGCTTCGGGGATAACCCAGGGGATCTGATCCGAGGGCGGAACGGGATCGAGAAGGTAAACGTCCACCCACTTGTACCAGAGCGACAGGTTAGCCTCGTCATACCCCAAATCAATCCGGCGCCCTTTGATGCGCCCCCCCGTGTCGCCGGCTTGAGCCAGCCCATAGCCTGGAACATAAAGATTCGCGCGCAAGTTAACCACGCGCGGATCGACGGCGACGATGCCGGTGCCGGCTTGCCACCCCAGGAACGTCTTGCCGAATTCTGGATGCGTGCGCGCCTTGCCGGAAGTCGCGGCCGTATATGACGTTGCCAGCAGGCTGATCTTGCGCCAGTATTTTACAACACTGCCATCGGGCAAAGTCAAATCGCGTTTGACGATTTTTGTGCCGTAACTGATCAACTGTGTGATGGGTGCTGCGTCAATCCACTCCCGGTCCAGAGAGCGGCGCACCTCCCGGCCATTCTCATAGCGCGTCCGGATCTGTCGCTTTTTTACCCCTTGCACGCCGGACTGAACGACTTTGCGCTCGTCGATTTCCATGGTCGGGTCTGCCTGCCATACCGTTTCAAATGAGATCGACTCCGATTCGGTCAGGATGTCCTCGCGAACTCGGAAAACTTGAACCGTCATCCCATCGGTGACCCGTTTGTCGGGTTTGGGGTCGGTAAAATCCAAATTCTTGAGTTCCAGGCCTTCCTGAAGCAGGAGGTCGGCTACCGTATTCGTGCGCGTGCGGGTTTGAATGGTCCTGCCGTCTGCAATAATCGTGGCGGGCGTCGAACGGCGGATATAGACCTGCCAGCCAGGTGTCACCGGCGTGCCCAGATCGGGGCTAACATAATCGCCGAGATAGACGATCAGCCCGGCTTGACGTAAGGCCTCTCCAAGTGTCGGCGCTGTCGTGTAAAACGTCGTCATCGCCCCGTTGTCGTTGATTTCGAGCGGGATCGCGCGCTGGACGGAAATGGGCAGCGGGACGGGGCTGTCGAACGGGTTGGCGGACTCGAGCACTGGTAGTGAGGTGCCTGACCCGACGAGCTTGCCGTCGACAAGGACGCGATCGCCCATTTTGAGGGTGATATTTGCTTCCCCGAGCGCCTCGCCAATAGTCCGGCTTTGTGTGCGTCGCGTGATGGTATCGCCGTCAACCTGGACCTGGATCGGATAAGCAAAGCGGACGGCAATGGGCTGGTTGTCCGGAATCGGCGCGTCGAGCGCTGGAAAAACGGTATCTTCGGGTTTAAGTGGGATGGAGGCGTCGTTCAGTACCCCCGCGACGGTGGTCTGGTTCGAGAGGATGGTCAGTGTTTGCCGGTTGACGACGAGTTCAATCGGCCTGAGGGTGCTAAAATAACCCCAAGCCATCGCCGCCAATCCCACGAGCGTAAAAGCCAGGAGAACGGTCGGCGCGTCCACTCGAACCCGGCGGAGAAATGCGGGTCGCAAGGGTAGTGAGGTGTACCTTGTCCTAGGAAATGTCGAATCTTCAGTCGCCAAGGAACTATGCTCTACGAGGAGAGAATCGGTCGTGCACCTTCTGTCGAAGCGTACGCCCCGGCTTGTCCGGAACAGCCAGCTCCAGCCAGGTAACCCGACGGCACCCAAAAGTGACGACTTACCGTTGCTGCCTTCCAGCCCTGGCGGGTTTTGCCGGCTTTTGCCGCGTCGGACCCAGCCTTCATCGCCACTTGAACCGAACAGTCCCGAAACGTGCGCCCCTCGAGAAGGGGTTCGACCCCGCTGTAGCGGATTGCGGGTCAGCCGCCCGAAGGCGGAGTCAGGGCACCGCTAGTTCCCCATCTAGCACGACCATTTCAAGTTTAGTCGATTAGCGGCAAAATGTCAAAGTCCGGGGATAGTGAAATAGGGGTCCGTGGTCAGCCCAACACTGACCACGGACCCCTATTTCACTGAAAGGAGCGGAGAGGGCGGGATTTGAACCCGCGAGGCTCATCGCCTACACGATCTCCAATCGTGCGCACTAGACCGGACTATGCGACCTCTCCATATTAGTGCGCCAAGTCGACCGAGTTATGCATCCATCAAACTGGCCAACTGGACAGGCGGAGGGGGAGGGATTTGAACCCCCGGTGGACTTGCGCCCACACGCGATTTCGAGTCGCGCGCACTAGACCGGACTATGCGACCCCTCCATCGAGCGCCATTATAGCATAAGGTGAATAAAGTAGCAAAGCAGTGAGCGATCGGGAGATCAGTCCACGCGTCAACCCGTACACAGGTAAACACGAACACAGGTAACCCTGTGGAAGGGCGTCTCGCCACCTGGTCACTTTTTGCGATGCGATTCAACTGCATTATAATGCGCCGTAGCCGTAAAGGAGAAGAGCATGCCTTGCTATACGATCAATCTCGATCCCTTATTTGAGGAAATCGGAGTTTCCATTACCAAATCGGCGCGCGTGCGCCTTGACCAGTATATTCAAGAAATCCTTGGGACGATTGACGCCGACTGCGACACCGTCTGGCCTCTGTTGAACGGCAAGCTAAAAGACCCACAGTGGGCTGCAGAGTTCAAACAGCAGTTGAAAGAAAAATGGGAGGCGCGGGATTGGCGCGAGGGTCTGCTCAGTTGAACGGCAGCGTGACCAGCCGTCACGCTCTGCCCGTAGGATTCTTTCTGGCGCTGACCTTCGTTATGACGAATCCGCTTGTTCTGCACGTGGCGAGTGCAGTGGAGGACAGGCAGGATGCCTTGCTCAATACCTGGATCATCGCCTGGGTCGGCCATGGATTGCTGACAGACCCCTTGCATCTGTTCAATACGAACATCTTTTACCCCTACCCCAATACGCTCGCGTTCTCCGAGACGCTCATACCCCAGGG
>JBLMXX010000557.1:0-5101 GCA_050257995.1 Acidobacteriota bacterium
CGGCTTGTCCTCCCGCAGGCGCAGGACACGGGCAAACCGGAGCGCCATTCCGCTTTTGTACTGCGGCGAACTCTGCACGTTGTTGAATGCGACCTCGACGACCACCTCGGGTTTGACCCAGACCGTGCCGCGCGTCTGCCGGATTTTCAGCGCCAGCAGTCGCTCGGTGAGTGCCTTGAATTCCGCGTCCGTAAACCCCTTGAACGTCTTGCCCACCTCGAGCAGCTCATGCGTCGTCTCGTCGCGCGCGGCGAGATGGACGTTGGACAGCCAGCCGGTCCGCCGTCCATAACCCCAGTCGGCGGCGACGATGGCGAGGTCGAGCGTGACGACGGGCTTGATCTTGAGCCAGTGCTTGCCGCGCTCGCCAGGCAGATAGGGCGACGCGAGGTTCTTTGCCATCAGCCCTTCGTGACCCGCGGCGCGGGCGCGCGCCATAAAGGCTTCGCCCTCCGCGACATCCCGCGGCACGCTGCGTTCTACCCTGGCGATTTCGCCCGCCACCGCGCCCAGCGCGTCCCACCGCTCCGAGTTCGGGCGGTCGATCCACAGCGCGCCGTCGCGATAGAGGCAATCGAACAAGAAGAGTCTGACGGGAACCTCGCCCTGCATCGCGTTCACGTCGCGCTCGCGACCGATCCGGCGCATCAATTCCTGAAAGGGGCGCGGCCTCCCTTCGCGGGTGAGCGCAATGACCTCGCCGTCGAGGATCGCGTCGGCGGCGCGCAAGCCATGCTTCACCTGGTCTGCAATCTCGGGGAGACTGCCGGTGAGGTCTGATAGGGTCCGCGAAAAAATCCGCACCGTTTCCCCGTGTTTATGAATTTGCACACGCGCTCCGTCCAGTTTAAACTCGAGAGCAGTGCCTCCCACCGGGAGTATGGCGAATGCCGCGCGCACGTCGTCCGCGCTCTGCGCCAGCATGGGTTTGATCGGATGCCCCACCGCCGGTTTCAATTCGCTGAGGGCGGGCGCGCCACCGTCCAGGGCGGCGTGCGCCACCTCTCCCACATCGCCCGTGAACTGATAGGCGCGGCGGACCTGGTCGCCCGGGAGGCCCGTGGTCCGGGCAAGCGCGTCGAGCAGGGCGCCGTCGTTCACGCCCACGCGCATCTCGTGCACCAGGTGCTTGACGATGTACTTGGCTTCAAGCGGCGAGGCGCGCGCGAACAACTCACGCAGCCGCTCATCCCGCCGCTCGCGCGAGCCCGCGCCCGTCGTGCTCGCAATATCCTCGTAGGCGCGATAGATCTCGCCCAGGGTGAGGGGCGTGCCCGCCCGCGTGTGGCCGCGCCGGGTCAAGACCTTTTCGACGGCATCGCCGAAATCGACCGCGCCCTCGGTCCCCCACAGTTCAGAGTCGCCGCCCGCCGCCGGAGCCAGGGCGCGTTCGATCGCAGCCCCGCTGACATTGAGAATGCGCGCATCCCCTTCCGGAAAGACGGTGCCGACGAGCAGACGCGCCGCCAGTGCGATCTCTTCAGGCGGCAGTGATTTCAGATAGGCGCCGATGAGGGCGGCGTGTTCCAGTCTCTTTTTCGTGGCGGCGAGTTGCTCGCCGAGCCGTGCCAGCGTCTCAAAATCGCTCATGGCGTGGATCATACCACAGTCGCGGGCAGGACTCAACCGGCGATCGGGAAATATTCGTGATGATATTAGAGTCCCACCTGGATGCTTTTTCCGAAGGGTGAATGCTGTCTTTGTCCCACTGGAGGTCGGAATCCGGTGGAGAATCGAAGGCGTCGAACCACTGGAGGAGGGGCTTCCGCGTCCGGTGCCGGGTTGCTTGGCAAGCATCTTGAAAATATGACTAGAGTATGTTAAGATAAAGGCAAGAGCACGACGTTAAGGTTCGCGAAGAGGAGTTTTCGATGAAGTTGATCCTTCGCCCGCTGCTAGTGCTGCTTGTCCTCGCGACCATGCTGTCGCCGATTTCCCCCGCGTCTGCGGCCAGCCCAGGTGTTGTCGTCGTCAATTGGGGCGATACCCTCTACTCGATCGCCGCTCGCAACGGCACGAGTGTTGATGCGCTCGTCCGCTCGAACAATCTGCCGAATGCCAATTTCATTTGGGCGGGCCAGCGCTTGATGATCCCCGGAGCGTCGTACGCTCCCGCGTCCGCTCCTGCTCCCGTTTCCAACCGCGCCCCCGCGGTGAGCGTCTATGTCGTCAGCCGCGGCGATACGCTTGCCACCATCGCCGCGCGGTATGGGACGACCGTCGACGCAATGGCGCGGGCGAACGGGCTTTACAATCCCAATTTCGTATGGGTGGGTCAACGGCTGAATGTGCCGGGGAGCGCGGGGCTGCCCGCGCCCCAGCCCGGTCCCGCGCCGGTCAACCCACCGGCTCCGGGCAATACGGCGCCGGCGCCCACGGGCGGCAAGTGGATCGACATCAATATCAGCACGCAGACGATCACGGCCTTCCAGGGGAACACGCCTTTGAAATCCGTGCTCGTGTCCACCGGCGTTTCCTGGCATCCCACTCCCATTGGACGCTATGCCATCTACACCAAGGTCGCCTCGCAGACGATGAGCGGCGGCGCGGGCGGCGAGTACTACTATCTGCCGGGTGTGCCGTGGGTCATGTATTTCGCGGGCGCGAATGCGATTCACGGCACCTATTGGCATCGCAACTTTGGGCATCCGATGAGCCACGGCTGCGTGAACCTGACGATCGACGACGCACACTGGTTCTACGATTGGGCGGAGATCGGCACGCCGGTGATCACGCATCTATAATTTGGATGGCGGATATTTTTCGGCATCCTCAAATCAGATATACCGGTCTGCCAATCGAAACGCGGATCGAACATCACCGATTTTAGGTGAGCGATCCGCGTTGTTTTATGGTTCCCAACTGTGTGTTCGTCATTGACGAAACCAATTCAAGGTTCCAAGCGTTTGATCCCTTTTATACGATCGTAATCGGTGTCGAAAGAGTATACGCTTGGCGAACCTAACCGCTCCATTGAAGCGGCAAGATAGGCATCCCCAAAATCCAGGTGCGTCGCCGCATAGAGATCAAGCGCGCGCAGCACCGTGCGTCGGTCCTGCAAACGGAAACTGCGTAAACGCAGGATCGGGAGCAAGAGTCCGGCCACTTGCGCTCTGGGGACCTTGTACAGGGCGGGGGACGAAAGCACATAGACGCAGTCGGCTATGACTGTCACCGGAGCAAAAACGGTTATTTCGCCGGCTTGCACGCGCTGGAAGAGTTCGCGCGCCCGGGCTTGCTTTTCCGGGTCATCGCCCGTGAGGAGGCGGATAATGACATCGGTGTCGATCAGTGGGATGCCTCGATAGGTCCGAGACGTTGGATTAGGCATGGCGTTTGGTCGCCTTGGCTCGTAAGTGACCGGCGCGAGCGACCGAGCGGACTTGCCGCCAGGGAATAGGCCGATCGAGCTGGCCAGCTTTTCCAACAACGTCGTCGATGCTCGGATAGCGCGGGAGTGTAAGTTTTACCTCACCGGTCTTTTCGATCACCAGCGCGATCTTTTGGTTTTTTTTGATCCCTAAATGCCGGCGCACTTGTGCGGGAATGGTCACCTGACCTTTGCTGGTCACGGTCATGACAATCTCTTTCATGAGTATCTACCTCTAATGGAAATTCTCCGACTGTAAGGCATATTACCATTTGCCTTACTATTTGTCAATTATCTTCTGAATTAACCTTGTATAGAAACTACAGGCATCGATAATTTGGCTCACGGCGCAGTTTTCGTTGTGCATGTGAGCCAATTTACTCTCTCCCGGTCCAAAACCGATGGTCGGTATTCCCATACCGGTCGGCGTCACCGCATTGGTGCTAAAATCCCAATAGGCATATTCAGCAGGGTCGCTTCCAAAATTCTCATGATAGGCGGCAATACATGCCCTGGTGAGTTCATGCTCCAGGTCGATCTTCCATGCTAAATGGAACGGCTCGTACTTGATCTCCATTCCGGTCCAGCTTTTTCGATAGAGCGTCCCGACTTCCCAGGTGGCATTTTTGCCCTCTATGATCCGGTCCATTTCGCTTACAATGGCGTCCTTCGTCTCTCCCGGCGCCATTCTTCGATCCAAATAGACCTCGCATTCGGATGGCACGGCATTCAAAGACGCGCCGGTGCTTGAAATCCTCGTCATTACCAAAGTTCCCCGGGGACCGTCTCTTTTCGTGAGGTCCAGATTCGCCTTTTCAACGCGTCGGATGATTTCAGCCATTTCATAAATGGCATTCATCCCTTTTTCAGGGGCTGAACCATGCGCCGAAATGCCATGGGTCTTGATCGATATTTGGGCTTTGCCCTTGTGACCCAGGGAAATCTTGTTAGCGGATGGTTCACAAATGACCACATAGTCCGGCTTGATCGCGAGTTCTTTAAACAAGTGCTTCAAGTTTTCCCCATCGCAATCTTCCTCAAACACGCTGCAAGAAACGTAAATCGTCTTTCCGGAACCAATCCCCAATCTTTTCGCCAGCGCGCCTGCGTAAATTGACGCGGCGGCGCCCGATTTCATATCCGCGGAACCCCTGCCATACAGTCGCCCATCGATAACCTCACCGCTGAATGGCGAGACGGACCATTTTTCTTCGTCGTTGACTGCAACCGTGTCAACATGAGAATCGAACAGGATAGATTTGGCGCCGTTTCCGATTCTGCCGACCACGTTGCCCATAGCGTCGATGGCGACCTGGTCATATCCCAGCGCGATCATTTTTTTCTCGATGTACCTGACAATCTCTTCTTCCTGCCCGGAAATGCTTTTTATTCTCACCAGGTTCTGGGTAAACTCGACCAGTTCCTTTTCTATTTCCGGTGTGATCCAATCCGATTTATCCATTATCGACCTCTCTTTTCGCTTAGGTGCAACTATCAAATACCGTAGAACACAATGCCCGCGACCGCCGCGAGGAAAAAGATCACCAGGACGGGTACTCGCTTGCTGAGAGCCAGCCCGAAGGCACCCATGGCGACGAATATCCCGCCCCAATCCGCGATCGTGGAACTCGCCAGGCCCAGTGCGACGGCGAGGGTCAAGCCGACCACCCCGAGCGCGAGCCCGCGGGTGAAATCCTGGACGACCGGACGATGCTCGATGCTGCTGTATGA
>JBLMXX010000558.1:0-2526 GCA_050257995.1 Acidobacteriota bacterium
GGCAATTTCCCGGATCTGCTGGCGCAAGCGCGACACGCTCACCTCGACAAATTCTTTATCGGATTCGAGTCCATCAACAGCAGTAACCGGAGGGACTTGGGGGGCAAGAGCAAAGGGAATATCGAAGAATACAAGAATGTCATCCGCGCCATTCATCGTCACGGTATCGGCGTCGTCGGGCTGTTCGTCTTGGGGTTGGATGGAGACACGCCCGACGTGTTCGAAACCACGTGGAAATTCGTGCGGGAAAGCGAACTGGATGCGGTTAGTTTTACCATCATGACGCCTTATCCCGGTACGGAACTGCGGCGCGAGTACGAACAACAGGGGCGATTGTTGCCCGATGTGCCTTGGAGTTCCTACGACACCGCGCACGTCGTCTTTCAGCCCGCCCAGATGACAGTCGAACAGCTACGGCGCGGATACGATTGGATCTGCCGGCAGGCCTATCATCCGGCTTCCATTGCGGCGCGCGGATTGCGTGCCCTGCGGCGACATCCCCCCAGCCTTTACCAGCGCAGGATCTTTTCGAGTTTCAGTACCGATATCGGCTATCGCAAAAACGTGAGCTACCGTGACCGTGTCCAATTTATGTAGGATTTTTTATAAAAATTAAACTAATGCCGCATTTCGAAAATTGACTTGGACCAGAGTCGATGCTATAATGACCTCGGTGTGCTCTCCCCGCACGGCCAATGCACGTCCAACCAGCAAGGAGGTTTAGCATTGCGCATCCTATTGATCAATCCGCGGTTTCAACTCCCGATTGATACTCGCACCACTCCCCACCTCGGCCTCGCTTATCTTGCCGCCGTTAGCGAACGGCGCGGCGATGAGGTGCGGGTATTTGATATGGATGTCGAGGATGTCCGGCTTGCCGATTTCGTCCGCGAGTACCAGCCCGAGATCGTCGGGATTACCAGCAACACCCCCCAAGTGAAACAAGGATGGTATGCCGCCCGTGAGATCAAATCGGTACTCGATGTTCCGATCGTGCAGGGGGGGCCTCACGTCTCGGCACTGCCGGAGGAATCCGCCTCGCGTCCTGAGATCGACATTGTTGCCCGCGGCGAGGGTGAAGACACATGGATTGATTTATGCCAGATGGTCGAGCGCGCGAGAAAGGATGATCCAAAATTTCAGACACGCGATCTGCTTGACCCCGCGAGCAAAATCCTTAACGGTGTCCTGGGCATCACTTATCAAACGCTGGACGGAAAAATACGCCATACGCACGAGCGGCCCGCCATCGCCGATTTGGATTCGCTGCCTTTCCCGGCTTATCACTTTTTCAGGATGGACCGGTACACGTCCCTTCAGCCTGCTATGGATGCCATCCAAGCGGGCAAGTCCTTCAGCATGATGACATCGCGCGGGTGTCCTTACCGCTGCACGTTCTGCTCTCAGAGCGTCATGGCGGAGAAATGGCGAGCCCGCTCACCCGAAAGCGTCGTCAAGGAATGGCGGCACCTGGTTGAGGACCTGGGCGCGCAGGAGATCGGCATCCTGGACGACTCTGCCAACATCCAGCGCGCCCGGCTGCATGATCTGTGTACACGGCTGATAGATGCGAAACTGAACCATGTGCCATGGATTCTCATCAACGGCATTCGCGCCAATCTCGCCGATGAAGAACTGCTCCGCCACATGAAGCAGGCGGGATTGCTGCGGCTTGCGTTTGGCGTTGAGACCGGCGACGAAGATATCCTCGAGTCGATTGACAAGCGTGTTACACACGATCAAATTCGCGCCGCCTTCAAGAACGCGAAAAAGGTGGGTCTGGAAACAGTCGGGTTTTTCATCATCGGCCTCCCGGGTGATACGGAGGAGACTATGGAAAAGACGATCCGGTTCGCGTGCGAACTTGATCCGCTTGTCGCCAACTTTTCCATGATGACGCCGTATCCCGGTACCAAGGTCTGGGAACAGGTGCACCGCAACGGCGGTCGTATGCTGGTCAAAGATTGGCAGGATTACGTGTTCTTTGAGGGCAAGGCACGTTACGAAATGGGCGAGACGACGGCTGCCGTTCAGGAGAAAAAGTGGAAAGAAGCCTACCGCCGCTTTTATATTCGTCCACACCGCGTCTTGATGACAATGGCGCGCAAGTCTACCTGGCAGCATTTCCCGCGTACCCTGCGAATGGCGCTCAAAATCGTGCTCCCCAAAAAGACCAAGGATGACGTCAAGGCGAAATTAGAAGAAGCGCGTGGAACAGCAAGTTGAGGTTCCTCCGAGTTCCCTAAAGAACCTGGACTAGGGAACTCTATGAAATTGGACCAATAGGAAGTGACGGGTTTGAAACGACTCTGGCTCGATCTGGGGGACCTGGGTGTGTTTGTGCGACCTGCAGGTCCGCACGACCGCTGGCAGGACCACGGTTTGGGTCTCTTGCGGACAATTCTGCACAACAATGGCGTGGAAACGGATTTGTTCTCCACACGGTCCCTGCGTTCGTGGAATGAACTGCCCCGGCAGATCTCTGGTTACGATATGCTCATCATGAACGTCCGGAGCTATACCTAT
>JBLMXX010000559.1:0-3063 GCA_050257995.1 Acidobacteriota bacterium
AAGTCCACATGTTGTCCAATGCTGCCTTTAATGCCCTGCTCAAGACCCTGGAAGAACCCCCGCCGCATGTGGTCTTTGTGCTTGCGACAACAGACCCCCAGAAAATCCCCGCCACCGTCATTTCCCGCGTCCAGCGCTTTGATTTTCGCCGCCTGACCCTTCCGGAGATCACGGCGCGGTTGAGCGAGATTGCCCAAAAAGAGAATTTGAAAGTCGAACCCGCGGCGTTAGAACTGATCGCCCGGCAGGCGACTGGGGCGTTGCGAGATGCCATCAGCCTCCTTGACCAATTAGTGTCCTATGGTGGGGATGAAATAACGCTGGAGCAGGTGCAAGGATTGCTAGGCGCCGGTTCGCACCAGGCAATCGCAGACCTGGTGAAGCGAATGGCCGACAAGGATCTTGCGGAAGGGCTTTCGGTCATAGCCGGCGCGGTCGACAGCGGTTCCGATCCCAGGCAACTGGCACGCGAAATCGTCGAGTATCTGCGTGGGGTCATGCTGATCCAGGTGGGGAGCGGGAATGCATTGACGTTAACGGCGGACGCCCAGGCGGAAATGAGTGAGCGTGCCAGGCAGTTTTCGCGCGAAGGGCTTGTGCGTGCCATCCGTCTGTTCAACCAGGCAGCATTTGAATTGCGTGTGAGTGCCAACCCTACATTGCCGCTCGAGATCGCGCTTGTCGAAGCGACGTTAGAGGAAGCACTCACGACCGGGGCAGATGTTCTGCCTCCCCCAACGCCTGTTCCTCCGCCCGTGCGGACGGCGCAGGCGGCCAAACCCGCCGCCGAAAAACGCGTGGTCCCGCCCAAGCGCGTGCCTCTAAAAAAAAGTGAAGTTTCGCCCGCGCCGGAGCATGCAGAACCTGCCGTGCCCGAAGGGGCATTGACGGTGGGCGTATTACAAGCGAATTGGGATCAGGTGCTTGCGCATGTGCGGCGACATGACAAGGTCGTCGAGGCGCTTTTACGAAGCGCAGAGCCCATCAAGATAGATAGCGATCAAGTAACCCTGGGCTTTCATCACCAGGTGCATGCAGAGCGATTTGAAAAAGAAGCCCAGGGAAAAGCGATCATTGAAAAAGCATTGAGCGAAATCTTTCACCAAAAGTATCGAGTCAAATGCGTCCTCTCTCCGAAAAAGGCGAAACTCAAAGCGGTGGAACAAGACCCACTGATCCGGACCGTGATGAGTTGGGGCGCGGAGATTACGGAAATCCATGAGGAGGAATGAGGGATGAGCAAAAGAGGCGCGCCGCGCGGCGGGAGTCCCGGGCCGAGGATGAACCCGGCGAACGCTCAGAATGCTCTACAGGCGCTCCAGCAAAAGATGCTGGAAACGCAAGAGGCGCTTGCCAATGAAACTGTCGAAGTGACCGCAGGCGGAGGTGCCATCACGATCGTCATGACCGGCCAGCAAAAGCTCCAGTCCATCAAGATCTCACCGGATGTGATGAGCGCGGGGGATGTGGAAATGCTGCAGGACTTGATCGTCGCCGCAGTGAACGAAGCCATGGACAAATCACAGCAATTGGCCTCTCAAAAAATGAGTGCGGTGACCGGCGGGCTGGGGTTGCCGGGATTGATGTGAGTCTATCACTAGAAAGAATGGATTGGGATGGATACAACGCCGCGCGCTGTAACACAGTTGATTGAGGAATTCCACCGCCTGCCGGGAATCGGTCCCAAGACTGCGCAGCGGCTCACCTTTTATCTCTTACGCGCCCCTAAAGAGCAGGCGCAATCGCTGGCGCAGGCGGTCTTGCATCTAAAAGAGCGCATTACGACTTGCTCGATTTGCTCCAATATTGCAGAAGAGAACCCATGTGCGATCTGCCGCGACGAGTCGCGCGATCGTTCCCTGGTCTGCGTCGTGGAAGAGCCACTGGATGTTTTGGCGCTCGAAAGGACACGCGAGTACCGCGGGTTGTATCACGTCTTGCACGGTGCCATCTCGCCGGTTGAGGGAATCGGTCCGGAGGATTTGCGCATTCAAGAACTCCTCGCGCGCATCCAGAGCGATCCCGGCATTCGCGAAATCGTCCTGGCGACCAATCCGAACCTTGAAGGCGAGGCGACTGCCATGTATTTGGAGCGGCTCATCAAGCCGTTGGGTGTCCGGCTGACGCGATTGGCGCGGGGGCTACCGATGGGCGGCGACCTGGAATATGCTGACGAAGTGACTCTCACGCGAGCACTCGAGGGCCGGCGTGAAGTTTGAAAATGGAACTTGACAAGAGACAAGAATAGTATATAATAGGCAACGTTGTGATAGTGATTGAGATCCCTCTCCGCCGGGCGCTTGAGCCGGCGGTCTCCCTCTCCGGGGACGATCACTTTATAGAAGAACAACTCCCAATAGCAGCAAACGTCCCGTCGTGATGATTCCGATCCGCCGACAACAGGTCGGCGGGTTTTATTCTCTCCGGAACCGGCGACTTGACAAAGGGGAAAAACCTGCTATAATAGCTAGCGTAGTAAACAAGGGACTTTAACGCTAGGAGGTAATGGAGACAGACCCGACGCTTGCGAGATCGTGACTGGGATTTCGTGGAAGGTGTGTCTCTCTGCCTCCGCCGACTAGAAACGGTCGGCGGTTTTGTTCTCTCAAAACTGGATTTGACATCGTCGGGAATTTGTGCTATATTCTCGCCCGCTGTCAAAGAGGAACCTTAACAACTGAAGAGTGGTAGGAAAGATTGCGTTCGGAATCGAAGAATCTGGATTCGAAACTTTCGTTGAAATACAACGGAGAGTTTGATCCTGGCTCAGGATGAACGCTGGCGGCGTGCTTAACACATGCAAGTCGAACGGACGCTTTGGGAAACTGGAGCGTTAGTGGCAAACGGGTGCGTAACACGTGGGCGACCTACCCCAAAGTGGGGAACAACGGACCGAAAGGTTCGCTAATACCGCATTAGCTCAGTCCTTCATTGGGTTGAGGAAAGCCGCAAGGCGCTTTGGGAGGGGCCCGCGGCCCATCAGGTAGTTGGTGAGGTAATGGCCCACCAAGCCGATGACGGGTAGCTGGTCTGAGAGGACGATCAGCCACACTGGCACTGAGA
>JBLMXX010000560.1:0-2667 GCA_050257995.1 Acidobacteriota bacterium
ATCCCGGTCGTGCAAATAATGGTCAAACGTTCTTTCACGATTTAGATCACTTTCCCAATAGCCAGTCGAAAAAGCCCCTGGCGGCGCTGGGCGCGTTCGCCTGGGCGACATCGCGGCCGACCCGTACAAATTCGAAAATGAACCCGGTGAACAGCGCGATGAAAATGCAGACGATCAAGAGGCGCACCAGGTTCTTGACTTGACGCTTGCCTTCGAGACTGTCCGTGTATTCATCCCCACGGACAAAAAATAGAAATCCAAGGCGGAACAAAAAGTAGAACGCGAGCAGGGTAAATAGGATAAAGACCAGCGTCAGCGGCGAGCTGAAATTCCCCTCGAGAATGCGTTGGAGGAGGCCAGACATGGTAAAAACTCCTTAGTTTTACAAAAAGTACAATACAAAATTATAGTCCGCTTGCGATAATCGGTCAAATGTTTTAACCCGAAACCCTGCAAATCGATACTAGCACACTTGTTCTCTTCCGTCAAACCCTCGAATTACCGGGTCCTGCAAAGCATAGGGCAGGGGTTCCCCCCTGCCCCAAGACGGACCTTTTCCCTACCTCCCGCATTTTATCGCGCATCCGGGAAAACGTCAAAGTACATCCAATCGATTTTGTTTTGCCAGCGATTTGATTTACGGGTATACTGTGAGCATCACCTCACACAAAAGGAGACGGAATGGGCACGGCTGATATTGGACTCACCGGCTTGGCGGTGATGGGAATGAACCTGGTCCTCAACATGGAACGCAATGGGTACACCGTTGCCGTCCATAACCGCACGACCAAGACTATGCAGGACTTTGTGACGGCGAATCCGGGCAAGCAATTGGTGGGCTGTGTGACGGTTCAGGATTTGGTGGCGGCATTGAAAAAACCGCGCAAGATCATGATCATGGTCAAAGCGGGACCTCCGGTCGACGCGGTGATCGCACAACTCGTCCCCTTGCTCGAGCCGGGCGATTTGATCATCGACGGCGGGAACTCGTATTTCGTGGATACGGAACGCCGCTCGAAGGAATTGGAGGCAAAGGGCCTGAGATTTATCGGGACCGGTGTCTCGGGCGGCGAGGAAGGGGCGCTGTGGGGTCCCAGCATCATGCCGGGCGGACAGCGCGAAGCGTATGATCTCGTCAAGGACATTTTCGTCGCGATTTCGGCGAAGGTGGAGGGCGAGCCGTGTGTGACGTATATCGGGCCGCGCGGCGCGGGGCACTATGTCAAGATGGTGCACAATGGCATCGAGTATGGCGACATGCAGTTGATCGCCGAGTCCTACGATATCCTCCATCGCACCCTGAACCTGTCGGCGAGTGAGCTGCACGATATCTATGCGGAATGGAACAAGGGCGAACTGGAATCCTACCTGATCGAGATCACCGCCGACATCTTTACGCGGATGGACCCGGACACCGCCAAGCCGTTGGTCGACTTGATCCTCGACGAGGCGCAGCAAAAGGGGACCGGCAAGTGGACCAGCCAGAACGCTTTTGATCTCGGCGTGCCGATTCCCACTATCAATGCTGCCGTGGAATCACGCGTCATCTCGGCGTACAAGGGTGAACGCGTGGAGGCGAGCAAGGTCCTCTCCGGTCCGGTCATTCGTTACAAGGGCGACCGGGCGAAGTTGGTGAGTGCCATGCGGGATGCGCTTTATATGGCCAAGATCTGCTCGTACGCCCAGGGCATGGCGCTTTTGCGGGCGGCCAGCCGAGAGTACGATTACCAGCTGGAATTTGGACAGCTCGCGGCCATCTGGCGCGGCGGCTGTATCATTCGTGCACGTTTTCTGAATCGAATTACGGACGCCTTCCGGCGCGCTCCCGACCTCCCGAACCTCCTGCTCGACGAGGGCTTTAAAGCGGATGTGCAAAATCGGCAGGATGCGCTGAGGTTTGTCATCGGAACCGCGGTCGAACAAGGCATTCCCACTCAGGCGCTCTCATCCGCGCTGGCCTATTTTGATGCCTACCGCACCGACCGTCTGCCGGCGAATCTCACTCAGGCACAGCGGGATTACTTTGGTGCGCATACCTACCAGCGCACCGACAAGCCGGGTGTGTTCCACACCGAATGGCAAAAGTGAGATAAAGCAGACCCCTCCGGAGCATATTTCGCTTCGGAGGGGTTAGTCATCCATCGGTACCTGTCCCCGGAAGGGACCCGGTGCTTCCAGTTTCAGTCCGGTCAACGCCGCCGTAAAGCGAGTGGCTTGCGCAGGACCGGCGGTCAGCCGTTTGCAGAGATAGGCAGCGGTGCAGGTATCGCCGCGACCGGTGCGTCCTTTGATCTCGCGAACCCTCCACGGCGACTCGTAGAATTCGCCTCCCGCAAGCACCGTCACTCCGCTGTTCTGTGTCAGCACGACCTCTTGCGGACCATACGATGCAAGCACCTGCATCGCCTCGCGCACGTCTGTCCTCCCCGTCAGAAATTCGGCTTCGGTGCCGTCTGCTTTCAGGACATTGACGAACGACAGTATCTCTGCCATTTCATCCCACGGCGCATAGATCAGTTTCCCATTCTCGTTTATCCGGATAAAGCCCTGCACATCCAGCGAAACTCGCGTACCTTTAGCCGCTAAAGCTTGGATCACCGCGAGCGGTACTTCGCCGCGGATCGAGGCGCCAACGTGAAATACTTGCGCCTGAACGGGACCCACTTC
>JBLMXX010000561.1:0-3100 GCA_050257995.1 Acidobacteriota bacterium
CATGATTACTGAGGAGTTGTACGACGACAAATTCATCGCTACCCATTGCGTCGGGTTCGACCAGACCCAAATGCCCGCGGCCGTGCAAGACGCCGAAAGCTACAGCGATTACGTCCTCGGGATACGAGATAGAATCCCCAAAACGCCGGAATGGGCGGAAGCCATCACCGCCGTTCCGGCAGACACGATCAGACGCATCGCGCGCGAATACGCTGCCATCAAGCCGGGAGTGCTTTACCAGGGATATGGAATGCAGCGCCGCGCTTTTGGCGAGCAGGTGGTGCGTGCAGGCTGTGTTCTCGCTGCTATCACCGGCAATGTCGGCATCCCCGGAGGATGGGCGAGCGGGCTCGGATTGCAGGCAGGGGGCGGCCCTGGCTGGAATGCGTTTCCGGTTGGCGTGAATCCAGTCAAAACAAGCATCCCCGTTTTCCTTTGGACCGAAGCCGTTTTGCGCGGGAAAAAGATGACCAGAGCGGACGGCATCATCGGGGCGGACCGATTGGACAATAATATCAAGCTGATTTACGCGGTCGCGACGAACGCTCTCATCAACCAGCACGCTAACGTGAACCGTACCGCCCGGATATTGAGCGACGAGGACCAGGTCGAATTCCTGGTCGTGCAGGATAACTTTATGACGCCGACAGCCCGGTTTGCCGATCTCGTTCTGCCCGCTTGCACGCAGTTCGAGACCTGGGGTGTCGAGGACGGCTGGAAATACGGTGACGAAGTCATCTTGATGCCTAAACTCGTCGAGCCGCCGGGTGAATGCAAAAGCGATTACGGTATCTGCGCGGGGATCGCGGCGCGGTTGGGGATTGGAGAGACATACACCGAGAATCGCGACGAACGCGCCTGGGTTGAATGGATACTGGACCGATATCGCGAGACCCGTTTCCCAGACCTTCCATCTCTTGACGAATTTGAATCTTCCAACGTTGGCGCCTTCGTCAATCCTGTGACCCAACCGGCGGTAGCATTCGCCGATTTTCGCACTGACCCGCAGGCGCATCCTTTGACGACACCCTCCGGCAAGATCGAGCTGTTCTCCCAAGCATTATACAAGATGGGAAATCCATCCGAGATCCCCGCCGTCCCAAAGTACATTCAAGAATGGGAAAGTCCATTTGGCCCCGAGGCGGTCAAATATCCGCTGCAGGCACTCGGACATCATACTCTACATCGAGTCCACTCAACTCAAGATAATAACGACTGGTTGGAAGAAGCCTTCCCCCAGCGTGTGTTTATGAATCCGTTAGACACCGCCGAAAGAGGAATTGCGGACGGAGACCATGTCCGTGTCTATAACGATCGCGGCGCGATTATTCTGCCGTGCCGTGTGACCGAGCGCATCATGCCTGGTGTAGTGGATGTGCCACAGGGCGCATGGTGGACACCGGGCGAAGACGGGACAGATCGGCGCGGCTGTATCAACGTTCTGACATCCGAGCGCTGGACCCCGCTTGCTTTCGGCACGGCACAGCACACGATAATGGTGCAGGTAGAGCCATTGAATACAAAGCCGTAATCTGTTCTGCGTAATCCGTGAACGGTTGACCGATGAATGAACCGTCGACTGTCGACTCTAACCCATGGCTCAACTCGGTTTTTATTTTGACTCCTCCGCTTGCTCCGGCTGTAAGGCATGCCAGGCAGCGTGCAAAGACAAAAACAATCTGCCGACAGGCATCTTGTGGCGACGCGTATATGAAGTGACTGGGGGCGGATGGACGCGGCGCGACCGCGCGTGGTCGTCAGATGTGTTTTCCTACAATGTCTCCCTTGCATGTAACCACTGCTGGAATCCCATCTGCGTCGAGGTATGCCCTTCGTCGGCAATAGTCAAGCGTCCAGACGGAATTGTGCTGATTCAAAGTGACCGCTGTCTCGGCTGTCGTTACTGCAGTTGGGCCTGTCCTTACGATGCCCCGCAATATGACGCGGGCGCGGGCCGTATAGGCAAATGTAACTCATGCGCTGACAATGTGGATGCAGGGCGGTCGCCCGCGTGCGTGGCTGGGTGCCCAATGCGCGCTATGGATTTCGGAGATTTCATCGCCCTCGAAACAGAATATGGACGGGGTCACGATGTATATCCGCTCCCCAAATCAGATTTGACGCATCCGGCGACCATCGTCAAACCACATCGAGAAGCGAAGCGGGCATCAACGAGTTCTGCACGAATCGCCAATCGCGAGGAAGTGCTTTCTAGAAGAGAGATGACGGAGGGCCCGCTGATCGGCTTCACCCTGCTCGCCCAGATGGCCGTCGGCGTATCATTGGTATTGAGCGCCCTTAACTTCTCTGCATCTGCAGCCGTAATCCTGTTGGAACTCTGTATCGTTATGGGAATTGCACTGGCTTTATCTTTCTTTCACTTGGGGACGTGGGCCAATGCCTGGCGCGCGATCCGCAATCTGCGTTCGTCCTGGTTGAGCCGTGAGATCCTCTTCTCGCTTCTGTTCATGGGTGCGCTCATTTTCTCTACGGGTCTGCTGGGGCTTGGGGAATCTCCTATGACGGTCCTCAAAGCAGTCGGTTGGGGCACGGCAATATTGGGATTGGCGCTCGTCTACAGCATGACGAGAGTCTATCGCCTGCGCACCGTGCCAACCTGGAACACATGGTCGACGACGGCTTTATTCTTTACCACGACACTGATACTGGGCACACTTGGATATGCCACTTTGATATTGTCCAATGCCAATTCTGGACAGCTACAGGCACAAATACAACAGGTGAGTGCAATAGCAGGTATGCTCCTAACAACACAAATCCTGATCGTACGGTTGTTGAATCGGACTGCTAGTTCGGGCTTTATTCTTCCTCGATTGCGCCTTTTGCTACTGTCGTTGAGCCTAGTCGCCGTGGCTCTTGTGGCGTGGGACGGAAACCGGTTGAGTACAGGCGCGGTCATCGCGTTTATCCTGGCATTTGCCGCCGAGGTCATCGGTCGCTATACGTTTTACCAGTCGAATCGCGGATGGCCGTATGGAATTTAGTGGAAATTGTGTTATAATAAGGATGTAATTCGCCTGAAGGAAACCTATTCAGGGGCGCCGCTCAAGACGGGCAACTCTCTAGAGCGCGTCAGAAC
>JBLMXX010000562.1:0-6132 GCA_050257995.1 Acidobacteriota bacterium
AGGATGACGTCGCCGGCGTTGACGGTATCTCCCTCCATCTTGCTGACACTGGCGACGATGCCCGACTGCGGCAGTGACAGTTTGGCGGACCTCTTGGCGCGCACCTTGCCCGTGGCGGTGATAGAGGCGCTGAGATCGCCGCGGCGAACGGTGGCAGCATTCGGTATCGACCGTGGAGTGGAAAGCGCGGTGAGTACGACCACCAGGGCAGCCAGGACGGCTACAATGCCCAACGCAATCGCCAGGCGACGTCGAGTGATGCTTTTAGTCAGATTCATGGTTAGCTCCAGGAATTATTCTGCTACGGAGAGAACTCGATGGCGCGATAGGCATCTGTCGTCACGGCTTTGGACAACAGGTCCAATTGCACGGCGGCCCAGGACGTATCCATCAGAGTCAGGTCAATTGTAAATGGCCCATCAATGCCCCGCGCGCGCAAGTCTCGTCCCGGAATCGCAATGGTCGCCATGCGTGCATCCTGCGCCAACGTGACGGGCGCGGTCAGGGACGTGATCACTTCACCCTTCGCCGAGCGGACCGTGGCAGCCAGGGCGAACGGTCCGGCCCGCTTGACGGTCACCGGCGCATCGATCACCAGTTCCGTATAATTCCCCGGGGTACCCGCAACGCGCGCGCGGACGCCTGAAGAAGCCGCCGGTCCGGCGAACTGAGCCGTATTCGGCGAGACTGCGAAAATGACCTGACGCTCGCGCGCGAACCCGGCGCCGCGAGCAATAATGCGGAGAAGATAATAGCCGCCGCGCGGCAGGTCCGTCAGCGTCTCACCGTAGTTGCCCGGATCACCCTCGGCGAGCAATTTGACCTCGGTCGAAGCGCCACGCGGAGAGGTGCCGTCCCCGAGCCATTCAACCCTGGCGCGCACATCCACTCCCGCCGCGCGGTTGGAGAGGGTTGCCGTAACGATCACGGGCTGCCCGGGGCGGTACCACAATTGGTCGGTCCCCGCGTTCATCTTCAGGTCCGCGTCGAGGTCGGCAAAGGTCGTCACCGTGTCCGGCTCGCTCCCCTTGTCATTTCGCGTGACGGTCATCGACCAATTCCCCGCCTGCGCGCGCGGGATGGCATAGCCGATAAAACTGCCGATGTCGGCTTTCAGATAGGTGGCTTGGTGAAAATCCTCCGGCGTATAGCGCGCGCCGTCGGGCGCGCGGAGCGTGACGGTGATATCGCCCGTCGTCCACCGCGCCAGGAACCGGACCGACCGCGCCGCGTCGATCGCAAGCGTCCGCGTGACCGATTCGCCGGCGCGCAGGGTATCGACATTCATCGGCGTGATGTTGCGCGGCGCGACCGGCGCGACCGGCGCCGCAGCAAAACCGATGGGGCGGGAGTCGGGATCGCGCAGCGCGTTCCGCAAAAAACGGTCATACGTCTGTTCGGGATAAAGATAGGAGGAGATGTTGACCGGAAGTGGCGCGGGATTCCACGCGTGCACGTCGGTATTGACCACGCGGCGGACGAGCGGACCTGACAGCGCGTGCGCGCTGTATTGCTCGATCAGGCCGTCGCTCGGAGGAAAAGTCTTGAGCAGGTCCAGCCCCGGCTGATTGCGGGCGTCGCCCGCCAAAAGGTCGTACGGCACGGTCGCCCGCGGGGTGTGCGTGCGGTTGAAGAGGTCCGCATACTCGGGCGTGAGCTCGATGGTGGAGGGCTCGTTGGGGCGGTCTTCGATTTCGCGCGTCAGGAGCGGATTCCACATCTGGACGCCTGCCTCGGGCGTGCCGAGGATGATGGCGCGGCGCACGTCATTCTGGTAGAGGGTCGATTCGAGCAAAGCCCGCGTGTTCAGCCCGCCCATCGAAAATGCAATGAGGTCAACCCGCGGCGCGCCGGTCTTGGCTTTGACGTCCGCGATCACGTCTCGCAGGGTTGCCGCATTTTGGAACAACGTGCGGGTGGGGAGGATACCGGATGCGTAAAACGGTGTGATCCCATCCCGCTCCATATAATTCTTGAGAAAGCGAAACTCGCTGTCCTCAAAGCGGTCCGAATCGGGACCGTGCCAACCGTGAACCAGGACCACCGGCAGCGCCGTCGCGCGCGGGACCGTTGCGTTTCCGAAAACGCTGAGACCGTGAGTCGTGCCCACCCAGACGTTTTTCTGTGCGTCGAGTGCCAGGGTCGTGATTTCATTGCCGGCGAGCCCGTCCGCCCGCGTGTAGGTTTTCCATTTCGAGCCGTCGAAGAGCGACAAGCCGTTGGCGGTGCCGAGCCAAACCCGGTTTGGCGTCTCCACTGCAATTGCGCGCACCGAGTTGTCGGCGAGTCCGTCGGCTTGCTTGTAGGTCTTGTAGCGGCGTCCGTCGTAGACGGTCGCTCCGTTATCGGTCCCAAACCAGATTTGACCCCCGGGTACAGGCGCGACCGCATAGACCCGGCTGCTCGGCAGTCCGGTGGCTTGCGCAAAGCGCGTCCACGTCTGCCCGTCGAAAAAGAACGCCCCGTCGTTCGTCGCCACCCATGGATTGCCGCTGGCATCGAGGGCGAGCGCGTTGACATAGTTATTGGCGAGCGAGTGCTTGGTCCATTGGTCGCCGTCGAGACGACCGGCGCCCGCGCCAAACGTGCCTACCCAGACGCGATTCTGCCGGTCCACCGCGACGGAGGTGAGATAGTTGCCGGGGATACCGGAATTGGAGAGGTTGTAGGTCTTGCGCGCGGTGTCGAAGAGCGTCAGCCCGCCGCCGTTCGTCGCCAAATAGACCTTGCCGTCGGGTCCGACCGCGACGCCGCTAATAACCGTATTCCCCAGGCCATGGACGGACGTATACGTGACCCAATACTTGTCCTGGATGCTCGTCGCGCCACCCGGCGTTCCGACCCAGATGGCATTGGTGCCAGCAAACGCAATGCTGTTGACGTAATCGGACGCGAGACCGTCTTGGGAGGTGTACGTCTGAAAGTCGAGCGCATCGGCGTGAGCCGGGATAATGAGAAAGGAAAGGAGAACGAGGAAGACGACAGAGCGGACAAGGCGGGAGCTGCGGGAAACGAGTGTGAAGGTAGGATTGTTTTTCACAGCAGTCTGACCCATGATGACACGCGATCAGGTGTCTTGTTCATCAAGATTGATTGTCAGTAAATGTCGCATTCAATTGTTGACGATATTATAGGCGTTCTGCTCCGGTTGGCAAGAGCGGAAACCTGCGCGGGTGGGGCTGTCATTCTACTCTCTACCCCTCCGGACGATAACCGGCCTCTGACATGTCCCCAACGAATTGCGGCAGGTCCGTGTGACCCAACATCTGCCGGACCGCAGACGCTTCTCCGATATGGTACCAATAGTGATGGATATTCCTGAGCAGCATGGTGCCGATGCTCTCGAGTCTTTTCTTCCCATTGAATATGAAATGCGTAGTCAAAAGTTCGGGGGTCAATGTATCCAGGTACGGGTCTGCGGTCGCGGTCACTTGTTTCCACGCCGCCCACATTTCCTCAATGGGTGGAGTGCTCGCGGGTTTTTGGAATCCGACCAGGTCGTTCAAATCGGGGAAGAGGACCTTGCCCTGCGCCATCATGACCCACCACCGCTGCTCTTGATCGGCGAGGTGCCCCACCATCCAACTGATGCAATTCATCGGCTGGATCCGCTGGCGGGCATCTCGGTCGTCAACTCCGGCGAGACCCCGCAGGAACTCGCTGCGCGTAAAGCGCAATTGAACGACCAAGGGATGAATCGACATCATAACCTCACAGTCCCAATTGTCCCGCTCCGCCGCCGGCGCCCGAGCCGGGCGAGCCGTCCGGGCGCAATTCCTGGTCCTGCGTATACGTCCACCCATTCTTGAGTGCAAGCTCCGCCTTCGCCAGTTCCATCCCCAGGTAGATGGCGTGATCGATGCGGGAAGTAAAGAATGAGACCTCGCGCTGGAGCGCACGGGCGGACCCGCCGTTAAAGGTCGCGAGCAGGTTGCCTTCGGGCGAGTAATGATCGACGCGAATCTGAAACCCTTCCACCCGGATGTTGAAACTGCCGCGCGGGTCTCGCACGAGGCGGGGGTTTTTCAGGTATTCGCGGGCGTGCTCGGTCGTGATCTGGCGCGCCGCCTCCCACGAGTCGGCGTAGATATGGGCGGATTGGGAGACGATGACCAGGTCGCCGAGCATGCAGTTGCCGACTCGGTCTGCGATTTCCGCCTGGAGCTTGCGCAGGCCGAACGCGTTCATCAGCCAGGCGCGATAGACATCGTGGCTGCGGAAGTAGGCGGTGAGGTGTAATTTGCCATCGCGCGCGCGCGCCTGCAAAAGATTGAGGCATGGCGGATCGGCGGAGCGCGGGTCACGCGCGGGGTCCCATAGTGCCGCGACGGCGCGCCGCGAGTAGCGCATGCTCCGCAATTCCTCGACCATCAGCGCGATCTGGTCGCGCCCGTTGAAATCGAACAGCCGCTCTCCATACGTGTACGCGATATTCTCCGGGCGGCTCCGTGTGAGCAGTTGGGGATAATAGGCGTCAAGCTGTTCAGCCGTCACCGGCAGCCAGGGCGGCAGATCGAAATCACTCGCCTCTTCGTCGTAAATCGTCGCGACGACGTCCAGCAGTTCTCGCTGCTGCACCGTGTACGCCGTAAGGTCGCGGCGACCGAAGGCGAGGATCGCCGCCAGCAGGTTTACCCACACCGGTAGGATGCGCTCCCCGCGCACCACAAACCCGGTCTCTTCGGCGGGAAACTCGTCGGCGGCGGGAGTACGGCGGGGAAAAACGCGCGGGGCTGTCCATACCCCGCGGGGCAACGCGGCTCCCAGTTCCTCCAGTTTGGCGTGGATGGACGCCGGGTCGTTCACGCCGCGCAGGTCGACGACCTGCACGTTCGCGCGAAACTCCTCGAGGACCTCCAGCGGTATTTCGGGGTCAATGCTCGCGGCGTCCGCCGTACCGGATCCCGGCAGCGCATCGCCGCGCACGCGGTGCTCGCCGTCGACGCCCTGGCGTGAGAGGTTGACGAGCGCGGCGCCGCTCCGGGTGAGATCGGGCCCGCAGAGGACGATCGCGCGGATGGTGGGTCGCGCGAGGATATTGCGCAAAAGGTAGTTGAGACCGTCCCTGGAATAGAGGTTGCCCAGGACGCTGTAGGCGGCGGGGGGGATCGACTCGGCGAGCCGCGTTTGCTTCATCCAGAGGCAGCAGATCGCCGCGGGGTGATCGCGGTCGCCGAACGTGAGGTTATCTCGGAAATAGAGCGGCCATTCGGAGCTCATTTGGATAGAGACTGGACTTGCTTCGCGATCAGGCGCCTGGCTTTGGCGGTGAGCTTGGAGAAACTGACGGCGACGTGGTACATCTTTTTCGACCGGGTGATGCGCGTAATCACTCCCTCCGTCTTGACGATCTTGTTGTCGTCGACAAGGAATTCGAGCGAGAGGTCCTGATCCAAGTGAAACCGGTCCGGTGATTCCAGCAGCACGCCGGCTTCGCTGAGGTTGCGCGTGCAGGCGAATCCGGACCAGGTGACCTTGCCTTGATCGACCCGGCGAACGGCGGTAAGCAGTTTCGCCTTCGACCGAGGCGCGCGCCGGCGTTCCTTGACAGTTTTGCCAGCCATGCTTCTCCTCAGCGGCAGTGATGAGAGATGTGGCAGTGCTATTCGTCGAAAAGAAAAACGGGCTCTTGATAAAACCGGACGTGGCGTTCGTGCATCCGCGCTTGCATCCAATCGTCCAACCATGCGTTCTTTGATTCCAGGGGCTCGTCCCGCTCGAGGATCGCCAGCGGGATATTGATGTGCAGGACACGCCCCGGGATGATGTGGCGCGTGATGCCCATCGGCAGCTTGTGCCCGCTCAGGGTCACCTCGCGGATATCGTCCGGGCGATAACAGGGAAACGCTATCAGAGCGCTCAGCCGCCCGTGCTCGGCGAGGAGGCGTTCCACGTCCGTGTGAGCCACCCGGTACATTTCACCGCGGCCCTCATATGTGGCAACCACCTGGTTGAGCATCTCGGCTTGCATCGGCACTGAATCACATGCGCCGAAAAGCGAAAAGGCGCGCCCGTCCGCAAGCAAGATACTGCACAGGCTGGCCCGCTGTTCCAACGCCGCCGCCGCGCCGTCCACCGACGCGGCTTCGATGCGCAGGCCGGGCACGCGTTGGAGCCCATCGAACAAATCGC
>JBLMXX010000563.1:0-7863 GCA_050257995.1 Acidobacteriota bacterium
CCCGGCGCGATGTTGAGTGTGTCGCAAGTGAACGGCTGAGGCAGAGTATAGCCATCCTGCGCAAAGACCAACATGCCCATGCCGTGCAAGTGCATCGGATGGATCATGAGTCCTTCGTTCATGAACCGCACGCGCACCTTTTCGCCGACCTTGGCGGCGATGGGCGCGGTTGCCGGGAATCCCTTGCCGTTGATGGTCAAGCCGAGGTTCGCGTCGTTCAAGATCATCGTGTAATCACTGTCGAATTTGGGTTCCTTGGACTTGTCCTTCGGATCAATGACGAAAGCGCCCAACAACCCCCGTGTCACTTGCTCCGCGGCATTGTGATGTGAATGATACATATGGCTCCCCGCCGGTTTTGCCGTGAACTCGTAGGTAAAAGTCGCACCCGGCTTGATGGGCGGCTGTGTGATAAAGGGCACACCGTCCATAGCGTTGGGGGTGAAAACGCCATGCCAATGGATGGACGTGCTTTCCTTCATCTGGTTCTTGACCACGAATCGCACCTTGTCGCCTTCCGTGACCCGGATTTCCTGGCCGGGGACAACAGCATTGTAACTCAAGGCTGCCACTTTTTCCGCGGCGCCGGTATCCCATTGGACTTCCTGGCATACGATCTGAAAGACCTTGGTGTCTCCTTCCATGGTAAAAGGCATTTTCGCAGGCCAAAACGTCTTGGAATTCTTTTCGGCATCGGCAAGAAATTTTTTGACGCCGGCCTCGTGCATCGCATCCATATCGTCTGCAGTCGGCGTGCCCTGCTGCATGTTCATGCCCGCCATCGCGGTGGGCGTCGCCGCCGGCGTGGACGAACAAGCGGCCAGCCCTAGTCCCGCCGCGATGGTCCCCAAACTTGCCACAAACTGACGACGTGATAATTGCTTGATGCTCATTCGACTCCTCCAGAGTTGATAAAAACTGTTCTGTATAGATAATCCTCACTTGCCGCCAGACGGGATGGACCCGGCAAAGTGCAGCCATTATACGAGAGCGCCAATTTTTGGTCAAAATTGGATTGCCGGGCATCTGAATCTCCGGCAGGTCTTTTTTTCAGTGTTGTTCTTGACATCCTCTGAGGTTTGGCGGATAATTTCAGGAAGGAGGTAAATTTGACGCTCAGCTCAAAGCGCGTATCCACCCGCTTTAAGGTGGCCATCGTGCTGACCGTCCTTTTCGTCATGGGCGAAGCAGCCGCCGGACTCTACGCCAACAGTCTTGCCCTACTTTCAGATGCTGCTCACAACTTTACCGATGTTCTCGCGCTGGGACTAAGTCTGTATGCGCTGTACCTCAGCGCGCGACCCTCTAACGCAACCAAAACATTCGGCTACCACCGGGCCGGCATCCTGGCTGCCCTCGTAAACGCCACCACGTTGATTGGAATTGCCCTGCTGATCTTTTACGAAGCCTATGAGCGCCTCGTCGCCCCTCCGCCGATTCAAGAACAGGTCATGATGATCGTCGCGGGGGTCGGCTTTGTAATCAATACCAGCATTGCATTCTTCCTGCGCCATTTCGCACAGGATCTGAACGTGCGCTCGGCTTTTATTCACATGGTCGGCGACGCGCTTTCCACACTCGGCGTCGTGATCGCCGGCTTTGCCATTCACCTGACCGGATGGGAAATACTCGATCCCCTGGCGAGCGTCCTGATCGGCGTCCTGATCGCGGTAAGCTCGTGGGGCATTCTGAGAGAAGGCATCAATGTCCTGCTGGAAGGCACGCCGACCGGCATCGATATGGAGGCGATGGTACGGGATTTAATGGGAATAGATGGTGTTCAAGGTGTGCACGACCTACATGCGTGGAGCATTTCGTCCAGCATGCACGCTCTCAGCGCACACGTTTTGACAGATGACGTCTCGCTCAGCCGCGGTGCGGATATCCAGCGTGAAATCAACCAGGTCTTGATCGAACGTTATCATATTGGTCACACGGCGCTTCAGCTAGAATGCGAGGGTTGCAGCCCGGACACGCTGTACTGCGAACTGGGCGCCAACAGAACCCGGGCCGCCCGCAATACCCGATGGCCGTCGGAGTAGACGGCGGATAGGGGAATCGGTGCCGTTCAACTGGAGCGACACCCAAGGAGCAACATGAATAAGAAACTGCGCTGGGGTATCTTGAGCACGGCGAAGATTGGAATCAAGGCGGTCATTCCCGCCATCAAGCAGTCGAACAACGGGGAGATCACGGCCATCGCGAGCCGCCGCCTGGAGACGGCGGCAGAGGCAGCCAAGTCGTTGGATATCCCGCGCGCGTTTGGTTCTTATGAGGAAATGCTCGCCTCACCCGCTGTGGATGCCGTCTACATTCCTCTGCCCAACCATTTGCACAAGGAATGGACGGTACGGGCTGCCGAGCACGGCAAACATATCTTGTGCGAAAAGCCCTTTGCGCTCAATGCGGCAGAGGTCGACGAAATGATCACCGCCGCTCAAAGGAATCATGTTCTTTTGATGGAAGCCTTTATGTACCGCTTCCACCCCCAATTCGCCAAGCTGAAATCCATGCTTGCGGACGGTATCATTGGCGACCTTCAGGTTATCCGCAGTGCATTTTGCTTTCGCCTCCAGGACATCCACAACATCCGCCTGATTCCGGAGCTCGGCGGCGGCGCACTGATGGATGTTGGTTGCTATTGCGTGAACATGTCCCGCCTAGTTGCCGGCGCCGAGCCGCAGGAGGTCAAGGCGACCGCCCTCACCGGCAAGTCGGGAGTGGATGAAACACTGATCGGAATTCTGCGGTTTCCGGATGACGTCACGGCCCATTTTGATTGCAGTTTTCGCACGGACTATCGTGAGTGGCTCGAAGTACAGGGAACCGCGCGCCGCATTGACATGCCGCGCCCGATAAAACCGGGCATCCGCTCCGCCGAGATTTATTTGCGCTATGACGAGAACGACCACACGAACCCGGACTCGTCCCTGATCACCGCGCCGGCCGCAAACCATTACCGCCTGATGGTCCAGCAGTTTGCGCAAGCCGCTCTAGAAGGCAATGCCTTGCCGTATCCGCCTGAGGACGGTCGCGCCAATATGCGTGTGATAGACGCGTTATATGAATCCGCGCGCACCGGCCGCGCCGTCAGGATCTAGTTTTAGAAAACCGGATATACGCCACACTCTCCAATCCCAAGTCGAATGGAGGACTCTACATGGCATGGCTTGGCTCACGGTTGCGAGAAGGCATCCTTGGTACAGGATGGCTTAATGCCGGAATTTGCCTTTTGCTCGTCGCCGGCGTGTACATTTCCTCGAAGGTCTACGCGTTGCTTAACCACGGACCTGCTGTCATTTTCCTAAAGACGCCGCTCGACGACCTCATCCCAGTCGTCACGCCGTTTGTCATTCCGTATGTCTCATTGGAGCCGTTCGTCTATGCATCTCTCTTGCTCTTCCTCCTGTTCCGTACGCGTTTCTTTCAATCGGCGGCGTTGTCGCTTATAAGTGCCTTTTGGATTAGCTACGTGTTTTATTTTTTTCTACAGTCCGTCGTAGTTCGACCCCTTCTTCCAAACCAGGACCTACTGACGCAGATGATCCGTGATGTCTATATTGGCGATAACCCTTTCAATGATTTCCCCAGTCTGCATACCTCACTCTCCACCATCCTTGCTCTGCACTGGCGCCGGTTAGACGCACGACTAGGGACGCTCGTGACTATCTGGGTGACGCTCATCGTCCTATCCACCGTGTTTATCAAACAACATTATGTACCGGACCTGGTGGCGGGGCTATTGTTGGCGTTCGGAGTGTCATGGCTGTTCCTGAAAAAAGTTGCCCATGCTCCCCTTTAATGCAAAAGACCTGGGCAGCACGGCCCAGGTCTTTTGCATTTATAGAGGACTCACTCTGTTTGTACGATTCTTACGATGGGACGGGCTCTGTATTTGTCGACCGCCCAGAACAACCGGTAGACGACACAGCTAATTCCAATGGCTGAGATTAGCAATGCCGCCATGGTGCTATTCACGCTCAGAATTGAATCGGCGGCGAAGTAAACATTGGGGCGCAAGAAATACGTCGAGAGCAGGACCGGGAACGCAAGCGCCAGGGGTATGGCGAAGAGGGCGGCCGCGAACAATCCGCCAATATAGGTGTACCAGAACGTCCAGACAGGTCGATAAAACGAGTAATACCTCTCAAAGTACCAGTCCCCCATCCATCCGATGAGATAAAAGATGCCCAAACCCGCAAAGATTCCGGCGATGACATGTACCCAAAGGACCTGGGCATCGTGGTCAGGACCAATCTGGATGATCGGGGGAACCAGCAGCACGATCAGGACGCCCGTCAAGAAAAAGAGAATGGAGGCGAGCCAGCTCGCCGACCTTGGGCGATATATCCCATAGGAATTCCATATTCCCCTCATATAACCTCCTCGGGTCCCTCGAATTGGACCTCTCCTAATGATTATAACGATACGCCCCCAAATTGATTACAAAGGCATCCCGGCGCAAAAAAATAATCGGGGCTGAGAACCCTGCCAGGCAGGCTCCCCAACCCCGACCATCTAATCTACACGTTATGCTTATTTGACTTCGCGGAACTCACCTTCGACCGTATCACTACCGCCGGGACCCTGCGGTCCACCACCACCCTGCTCCGGACCGGGTCCGCCGTCGGGAGGAGGCGTGCCGCCTGGACCGCCCTGCTGCTGATACATCCGCTCGCCAATCTTTTGGAGTGATTGCGACAGATCATCCGTCTTGTTCCGGATGTCCGCGACATCCTTGCCGCCCATCGCCGTGCGCAGAGCCGAGATTTTGCTTTCGATTTCACTCCGGACTTCTGCCGGCACCTTATCACCCAGGTCACGCAGGAGCTTATCCGCCTGGTAAACGCCCGAGTCGGCATTGTTCCGGACCTCCACCTCTTCCTTGCGCCGGCGGTCCTCTTCTGCAAAGCGCTGGGATTCTTTCACCATTCGGTCCACTTCGTCCTTGCTGAGACCGGAAGATGCCGTAATGGTGATCTTTTGCTCACGCCCGGTCGCCTTGTCCTGTGCCGTTACGTTCACGATACCATTGGCATCGATATCAAACGTTACCTCTATCTGCGGTACACCGCGGGGTGAAGGCGGAATGCCGTCGAGGATGAACCGGCCCAGAGTCTTGTTGTCCGCCGCCATCGGTCGCTCGCCTTGCAGGACGTGTACTTCGACCTGCGTCTGCATATCCGCCGCCGTCGAAAATATCTGTGATTTGCGGGTTGGGATCGTCGTATTGCGTTCGATCAGCGGCGTCATCACAGCGCCCATCGTTTCGATGCCGAGGGTCAGCGGCGTTACGTCGAGCAGGAGGATATCCTTCACCTCGCCACCCAGGACGCCCGCCTGGACCGCGGCGCCAATGGCAACCACCTCGTCCGGATTGATGCCTTTGTGCGGCTCTTTGCCGAAATAGCGCTGGACCGTCTGCTGCATCAACGGCATGCGAGTCTGACCGCCGACGAGCACGACCTCGTTAATGTCCGAAGGCGATTCCTTGGCATCTTCCATCGCCCGCCGGACGGGGTTTATGGAATTCTCCACCAGGTCGCCGACGAGTTGCTCGAGCTTGGAACGCGTCAGCGTCATGGTCAAGTGCTTGGGACCGGAAGCGTCCGCCGTGATGAACGGGAGGTTGATTTCGCTCTGCATCACAGTCGACAATTCGATCTTGGCTTTTTCCGCCGCTTCCTTCAAGCGCTGCAAAGCCATCCGATCGTTCCGCAGGTCAATCCCTGATTCCTTGCGGAATTCCTCCACGATCCACTGGATAACGCGCTGGTCGAAATCATCGCCGCCCAGGAACGTATCCCCGTTGGTGGACTTGACCTCGAACACTCCCTCGCCCAGTGAAAGGACCGAGATGTCGAACGTGCCACCGCCAAAGTCATAAACCGCAATGATCTCGTCTTTCTTTTTGTCGAGCCCATACGCCAGCGCCGACGCCGTCGGTTCGTTGATGATCCGCAGGACATCAAGGCCCGCAATGCGACCCGCATCTTTCGTCGCCTGGCGCTGCGAGTCATTGAAATACGCCGGGACCGTGATGACCGCCTGCGTCACCTTTTCGCCCAGGTACGCTTCCGCATCGGCTTTCAGCTTGCCCAGAATCATCGCAGAGATTTCGGGCGGTGAATACTGTTTGCCTGCCAGTTCCACCCAGGCATCGCCGTTGTGTGCCTCGACGATCTTGTACGGCAGGATTTTGCGCGCCTTTTGCACTTCCGCGTCGTTGTACTTGCGACCCATCAAGCGCTTGATGGAGAAAATGGTGTTCTCTGGATTTGTGATCGCCTGGCGCTTGGCAACCTGGCCAACCAGACGCTCGCCGCCTTTTGTGATTGCCACAACCGAAGGCAGCAGACGCGAGCCTTCTGCGGTGGGGATGACTACCGGCTCGCCGCCTTCCATCACCGCGACCACCGAGTTGGTCGTCCCAAGATCAATACCTACAATTTTCGATTTCGCAGCCATAATATGACTCCTGGTAAAAATTTCGAGGTTCCAGCCACGGATGACCGTGACCTATTTCTTCTTTGCTACTTTGACCATTGTGGGTCTTAAGACCCGATCACCCAGCATATATCCCCTTTGAAGCTCGCCGGTGACGATCCCTTCTTCCGCCTTATCGGTCTCCTCGTGTATGACGGCTTCGTGAAAATTTGGATCAAAGGGCTTGCCGAGCGCGTCGATGGCCTTGAGCCCCTCCGCCTCCAGAATGGCTCGCAATTTCCGGGAGATCAGCATCACGCCGTCTACCCATGTCAGGTCGCGGAGGTCTTCCGGAACAGTTTGAAAGGCGCGGTCCAGATCATCCAGCACCGGCAGTATCCGGGCAATCAATGTGCTGTTGGCGAATTTCGAAAGTTCGCTCGTCTCCTTTTCAGCGCGCTTGCGAAAGTTTGAGAAATCCGCCGCGGCGCGCCGCCAATTATCCAAATATTCAGCCGACTTGGCTCGCTCCTGGTCCAATTGTTGTCTCAGGCTGTCCGCATCGCTCCCATCGGCTGCCGTGGTTCCCGCTTGTGCCTGCACCTCCTCAGGAATTGAGGCCTGTTCTTCCGCCATTCTACCCCTCCAATAAACCGTTTATGTTCCGTACATGCGCGCCACCAGGTCGTCCAACAGCCCTGCCACATACCTGACGACACCAATCGTCCGCGCGTACTGCATTCTCACTGGACCGAGGACGCCAATAACACCGCTCGCTTCCGGAAGACCGTAGCGTGCGAGCACCATGCTGTATTCGCTCATCTCGTCGTGCCTGCTCTCGCCTCCGATGACCACCTGTACACTGCCGCTCTGAGGTGCGAGGTCCGTCAGCATCTCCTCCAAAAAATAGCGATGCTCCAACATCTCCAGCAAGGTTTGCATACGCTCTATCGCAGAGAACTCCGGCTGCCGCAGGATGTCGATCAAGCCGTCGCGGTAAATGTCGCGCGACGTGCGCCGGTCGATCTGCTGCATCAATCCGACGACAATCTTGCACACGTCGCCTTCAAGCTCGGAGAGAGAGATGGGTTTGCCTCGAATCTGATCGGCATCCAGTCCGGAGAACTGTGCATTCAAACGATTGGAAATTAAGGTGAGTTCTTCCTGTGACTTTACATGTGACAGGGCAAGCATCTGTTGTTTGACAGTGCCTTCCTGCAAAACTAATACCAGCAGCGCTACCTGGTCCCCAATCGTAATGAGCTGAAGATGCTTGTACCGGCATCGCTCGGCCTGTGGCGCCGTCACCAGAGCCGCTCCGTGTGCCGAACGGGACAACACCGCCGCCGTGAGCCGCATCCACTGATCGACATCCAGCGTCACCTGGTGAAACTGATGCCGGATCATGCGCTGCTCCACTGCCGGCAGTTCAAACTC
>JBLMXX010000564.1:0-5441 GCA_050257995.1 Acidobacteriota bacterium
GTGAAATGGACACCCAGGAACGGGAACTGCGGGTCGGGCACCGGGTAGATCAGATGCCGCACTAGAGACTCGCTTTCCGGTCTCAGACTATAATATTCCCCCCTGAACGGAAGGATGCGCACCCTGCGCTTTTCACCCGCCATCTCGCTCACCCGGTCGCACTGCAGACCTGCGCAGTTGACCAGGCAATCCGCTTCAAACTCTCCGACCGGTGTTTCTGCCACCCATCCACTACGGACCGCCTTGAGGCGCATGACCCGCGCGCTGGTCACGACGCGGCTTCCTTGCGCTTGAATCTTGGTCGACAACACGTCACAGACCTTGCGATAATCGATAATCCCTGTCTGCGGGACGCGCAATCCCGCCACTCCTCCCACGCTCGGCTCGATTTCGCGCATTTGCTCCGGCGTAAGCCATTGGAGTCCTTGCAGTCCGTTTTGGGTCCCCCGGTCCATCAGGTCGCGCAGGCGCGGGATCTCGCTCTCGTCGGTGGCGACGACAAGCTTACCGCAGATATCGTGAGGAATCCCGTTCTCTTCACAAAAAGCCGTCATCTCGCGAATGCCAGACACGGATAATTTGGCTTTGGCGGACCCGGGCTTGTAGTACAACCCGGTGTGCATGACGCCGCTGTTATGCCCGCTCTGGTGCATGCACACCGACGCCTCTTTCTCGAGCACCGTGATTATGGCATCCGGCTCTGCCTGTCCTAGCCGGAAGGCGGTCGCCAGTCCGACCAGCCCACCCCCAATGACGATGAATTGTTTGCTGCTCATATCATCCCCTTTGATGACACATCAAGCGTGCCTGCGCGATTTGCTATGGACGTCCTTTTTTCCCGTCCACCAACGCTTCCAACCGATCGACATAGCGCGATAGCACGCCGAACGTGGTCTCCACCGGTGCCGGGGTGGTATGATCAACGCCCGCGATCTGCAATATGTCCAACGGGAAATTCGACCCGCCGGCTTTCAAAAAGCCCAAATACCTGGCGACGGCTCCGGGTCTGCCCGTGAGGATGTTCTCCGCCAGCGCATGGGCGCCCGAAATGCCGGTCGCGTATTGGTACACGTAGAAATTGGAATAGAGGTGGGTTGGGAACTGAGCCCACGTGATGCCGACCCGCTCGCGGTCCATCTCGACCTCGCTTCCATATCCTTCGCTGAACAAGTCGGCGAGGAGCGCCGTCATACTGTCCGCCGTCAGCGCCTGCCCGCGCTCGACCCGCTCGTGGATCTCGAGCTCAAAACGCGCCAGCGTCGGCATGATGAAAAAGTAGCGATGAAAGTTCGACATGGCTTCTTCGATGACGGCGATCTGAAAATCCGGGTCCGTATAATGGTCCAGCAGGTACGCGCGCACCATCGCCTGGTTGAAATTCGACGCCGTCTCTGCCAAAAAGATCCCATAGCGAGCATAGACAAAGGGTTGGGCTTGCTGGGTGAAATACTTGTGCATCGAGTGACCAAGCTCGTGCGCTAGCGTGCTCATCGAAAAAAGATCGTCGTTGTAACTCATCAGGATAAAGGGCTGGGTGCCCGGCACTCCGGTCGAAAAGGCGCCCGCGCGCTTGCCCTTGTTCGGATACTTGTCCACCCAGCGTTGTTCCAGCATGCCGCGCCGCGCCACGCGGACGTATTCCTCCCCGAGCGGTTCCAGCCCGCTGCAAATCCAATCCACCGCTTGTGCGAACGGAACGCGCGGCTTGGTCGGCGTCAGCGGCGCTTTTTCGTCGTAGACGAACAGCGAATCGTACCCCAGGGCACGCCGGCGAATTTTCCAATAGCGGTGCCAGATCGGCAGGTTCGCGCGAAAAGTTTGGATCAGGTTGTGAAATACCGGCAGTGGGATATAGTTCGCCTGGAGGGCAGCTTCCAGCGAGGATGCATACCGGCGCGCCCGCGCTCGAAAAACGTCTTGCTTGACGCCCGCCGCGAGGCAATTTGCCATTGTGTTCTTGACGGCAATGTAGGCGTCGGCATAATTCTCGAACGCAGTTCGGCGCACCACGCGGTCGGGGCTAGTCCGCAGCGCGCCAATCGTCCCCTGGCCGATTTCAAACTGCTCAGCGCCGGCATCCGATTGAGCGGCCGCAAATTTTAGATCCGCATCTGAGAGGATGCCGTGGGTAGCCGCCGCGGTCCGGAAGGCGTCACTCGCCTGTCCCAGCAACTCTTCGACCTCGGCGGAGCGGACGTGTGCCGCGCGCGTCTCGAGCCGATCGACATAGTGCTTGTAAATGGCAAGGCGCGGCTCGCTCTGCATCCACGCACGCAGACGGTCGAAGCCGATCGCAAGCAGCTCCGGCTCTGCGAACGCTACGGTCGCCGCCGCACGCGCGGCCAGCCCGCGGGCGCGGTCATTCAGCCCCGCCGCGGCCTGGTCGCCTGTATCCACCGTGTACTTCATATTGGCATACAGCACCACCTTGCCCAAACGCCCTTCAATTGTCTCGCTCGCGGAACACCAGTCCGCCAGCACGGTCGCGCTGTCGCCAAGATGGCCGCGAAACTGCGCCAGCGATGCCAATTGCTCGCCGATGGACGTAAGCTCGGCTTCCCACGTCGAGTCATCCGGAAAAATGCTCTCGGCATCCCACGTATCTTCACGCGCGATCTCACGGCGAAGCGGAACAGTCTGTGACATGTGGTCTCCTGACCGGTTAGATTTCCCGCGGCGGCACCCGCAGGAGTGGCGGCGAAAATTTAAAGGGCTGGGCGTGACACCCAGCCCTGACATTATTCATTTTACCCCTGCAAGTTCTTTTTGTAAAACTCGACGAGTCGCGCCCACGCATCCTTGGCTGCCGCCTCGTTAAAGCGAGGTCCCGTGTCATTGAAAAACGCATGGTTCGCGCCCGGGTATATCTTGTACTCGAACGGCTTGTTATATTTCTTCATCGCCGCTTCGAGCGCGGGGACGCCCGGAGTGATTCCCTGGTCCAACTCGCCATAGTTTCCAATCACCGCGCCGGCAATCTTTTGCACGTCGTCGATGTTCGACGGGTTGCGCCCGTAAAAGACGACGCACGCGGCAATGTCTTTGTTGTTGACGGCGGTCAGCAGGGAATTGCCGCCGCCCCAGCAAAAGCCCACGACGCCGAGCTTGGGCTTGACGAAAGACTGGCTCTTTAAATACGCGACCGAGGCGGTCAGGTCCGCATCAATGTCCGGCTGCTTGAGTCCATTGATGGCTTGGGTGGGGTCCGCGGGCGGTGCGAACTTCTGCGTGCCGCCGACCCGCGAGAGCAGATCGACCCCCAGCGCGACGTAACCCAGGTTGGCGATCCGGCGCGTCACGTCCTGGATGTGGTCTGTCAGCCCTCGGTTTTCGTGGATCACGATGACGGCGGGCCACGACCCGCTCCCCTTTGGCTTGGCGAGCAGGGCCGATATCTTGACGTCTCCGCTGGGATAGGTGACCTGGGACGTATCGACCGCAGAGGGGTCGACAAAGCCGGGTATCGCCGCCGCGGCGGGCGTAGCCGGCGCGGTCGTCGCCTGGGGTGCACCGGTGGGCGCGCCGATGGGCGCGGTGGTCGCCGCGGCGGTCGCCGTGCCGGTGGGGGGAACAGGTGACGGAAGCACGGCGGGAGAGCAGGCAGCCAGCAGTGCCTCCGCTCCGGCGAGCCCGCCGAAAATCAGTATCGCCCGTTCAAGGAATTCGCGGCGGCTGAGCGCGCCGTGTTCCCATTCCCCGACGAGATGCTTGACTTGATCGTTCTGATCCATATTCTCCTCCGTTAAGGTGAAATAGAAACGCCCGCACAACCAAGTGCGGGCGCTGCTCTGAGCACGACTGGCTTTCACTCAAAGATACGGGGCGGCAATCAGGCCAACAGCCCCCACGGTTCTTCTATCAGGTTGACGAGATCGTCAAGGAATCGCGCCGCCCGGGCGCCATCCACAACGCGATGGTCGCACGAGAGCGTGAGAATCATCATCGGTCGCACGGCGGGCTGCCCGTCCACTGGCACCACGCGATCGGCAATGCGGCCCACTGCCAGGATCGCGGCCTGCGGCGCATTCACGATCGCGTTGAACGCATCCACATTATACATGCCGAGATTGGTGATTGTAAAGGTGCCACCTGTAATGTCGGCGGGCTTGAGTCTTCCGGCGTTGGCGCGCTCGATCAGTTCCTGTCGCCGCACGGCAATCTCGCCCAGGCTTGCCGTGTCCGCATGGTGAATCACCGGGACGATCAATCCTTCCTCAATCGCGGTGGCAATTCCAATGTTAATGTCGTCATTGAAGCGAAAGCCCCCTTCGATATAGGCCGCATTGACCCGCGGGTGATCCCGCAGAGCCATCGCGGCCATCTTCACCAAAAAGTCAGTGTAGGTGGGCTTTACATTATTACGTTTTTGGATGGCATTTGAGATTCGTGCACGCATCTCGACCAGACCCGCTGCGGCAATCTCCCGCATGAGATAAAAGTGCGGAACCGTCGTCCAACTGCTCGACATCCGCTCTGCCATCACGCGCCAGACCGTCGAGACTTCCTCCACGGCTTGACGAGGGGGAGTGGGAAAACCTGAAGCAGCGGTGGGGAGATCGGCGACCAGCACTGCCCCATCCGGTCCCGACCCCTGGAGCATCTGCAAATCGATCCCGCGTTCTGCCGCGAGCCGGCGCGCTTTGGGCGAGGCCGGGGTCCGGCCTAGCCCCCCATCCCTCTTCTCGATTGGATTAGCGGAATTTGTCTGCAAATAGGCCAGGACATCCGCTTTTTCGATTCTCGACCCGCGCGGTTTGACCTGGGTAAGGTCTATGCCATGCTCCCGCGCGATCTGGACCGCCACGGGAGAAGCGGGAAGCCGACCTAACCCCCCACCCCCCTTCTCCCGCTGGGGATCGCGGGACCTTCGGCCTGCCAGGGAAGGGGGAGGTGCCGCCGCCGCCGCCGTGGTTGGCGTCCGTCCCGATTGGGTTGGCGTGCTGATCGCAGGTGGCTTTTCGCCGGGCGCGAGGACCCAGGCAATCGTCTGCCCGACGGGAACGGTATCTCCTTCACGTGCGCTGATGCCCCCAACAATGCCCGAAGCGGGCGATTCAATCTCGACCGTGACCTTATCCGTCTCGATCTCCATGATTGGCTCGCCCTTGCCGACGGTCTCTCCTTCTGCCTTGAGCCATCTCAATACCTTACCGGTCTCCTGCGCCATCTCCAGCGCGGGCATGATGACATTAGTAGCCAAGCTCACTCCTGAGTAGAGGTTAGTGGGTGGTGGATAGTGGTCAGATTGCAGTATTCAGTGTTCGGTATTAAATACGCAGTCCGCTGACAACTGAACACTGAACACTGTCCACTGCCCTACCCGCGCACCGCCCTGACCATCTCGAGCACATGATCGCTCGGCGGCGGCTCGTGAGTCCGCGTGGTAGAAAGAGGACCAGTCGCGGTATAGTAATGGTGTCCCGCGACCATCAGATCGTTAG
>JBLMXX010000565.1:0-3350 GCA_050257995.1 Acidobacteriota bacterium
TGGGGCTCTTGGTCCAGGCGCAGGCGATCGCGGCCCTCTTTCATCTCACGCTGGAGCCGACTTTTGCCCGCCTGGAAGACACCGGGATCGGATTTGGGCTATCCGTCTTGTTGAGACTCGACCGCCCGCGCTACGACTGGCTTATGCTGACCGTCTTTCCCGTTCTGATACCCGCCGTGGTAACCGGGATTGGATTGACCGTCGGGTGGCTCTCGGGTCGTTCGATCAGCCGGCTGAAAAGATCGCTTTTCAAGCCGACGAGCATCCCTCATTCCCAACCGCAGAAATGGACCGGGCGGGTTCCGCTCCTGGCGGCGCTGGTCGCGCTGGTGATTTTGATCGCACCCTTTTCCGGCGGTCATTTCGGCATGGCGAGGACGCACCTGGTAGGTGATCGCCAAACTCCCCCCCCGACTCCCAAGCCGGCCGTTCTTGCTTTAGCCCTCGAGCCATTTCCTACGCCTGCCGCGACTCTGACGCCCACCCCGTTCCCCTCTGCGACGCCGATCGCTACAGCGGCGAACGGTTCGCCATCGGCACCTATTCCCACGACCGGCTCACCACAGGCAACCGTGGCAGCGCCCACAGCCGTGCCGACCGTAACACCCTCTGCCAAGCCAAGACCGGAAGGTCCCGCCGTGGTGAGTTGGAGGCGCGCCGCCGCCGGCTCTGTCCTGGTCGTAAACGGTCGGGACACGCTCGTGACCGGCATGAACTACAACGTCAATTACACCGGACTGCCCGAAGAAATCAAGCGGGCTCGCCACCGCGTCGATTTTCGGATCCTGAGCGAGGCGGGAGTGAACTCGATCATCGGCTGGGGGGTATACGATCAGGTCACGCTGGAGACGGCGCAAGAGTTTGGGATTGGCGTCGTCATGCCTTTCGAACTGGATCCTCAGGGAGCCTATGAGAACGAGGGGTATCGGCGACAGATCAAGAAGAATTTTTCCGACTATGTGGGGCAGTTCAAGAAATTTCCGGCGGTGTGGGCGTGGAACCCGGGCGGAGATGAATTACTGCACCGGATGGATACGGAACAGCATCGGACTCCGGACAAGCTGCAGGCGGCGGCAGATTTCCTGGTCGAATTGTCGGCTCTGGCTTTTGAGGTCGACCCGAACCACGTCAGCATCCTCAAAGAGCCGCGGGACTGGTACATTCCATTCCTCGATCAAGCCATCATAAAAAAACGCTCCGATTCTTCTCATCCCGACCCGAGCCGATACCTGATCTATGCGATCAATGTCTATGGAAATCCGGACGAGATCCGCAACGCTCTCCAGATTGCGAAGCTCAACTCGGATGAGCGGATGAAGGTAGGTTTCATCGTAGGCGAGTATGCTCCCTTCGGGCTGCCGCGCGACGACCGCCCCGCGAACTTTGCACTGATTGCCGACGATGTTTACGCCATCGCGCCGATGGGAGGCTATGTGTACGTGTTCGGTCCCGACCAGCCCAATCCAAAGGCTCCCAACCCTTACGATCCTCTGCGTCTCTTGGTGAATGAATTCAGCCTGTTGGACATCGACGGTCGTCCCATCGACGACGCTTACACCGCCCTCGCGCTCAAATGGATCCAGTGGCAAAAACAGCCGCCTCTGGCTGAATCGACGCCCACCCCCACGTCCAGATAACTCCGATCACTCCGGCAAAAAAGACTTCCGAAGTCGACAAGGCATCGGAAGTCTTTGCTCGCCAAGAGTCTGCGACTGTACGTACTACGGGAAACGACCTCCCCACACCATCGCCAGAGCGATACTGCCTATGGCGAGGACCGCCGCCCCCGCCGCCATCAGCGCCGTCACCTCGGTCCGCTGCGTGCGGATAATGACTTCGGTGTTCAGTCCCTTGTAAATTTCAGTTAACATGGTCGAGTCCGTCGCGCGAAAGTACTCGCCGTCCGTCATCTGCGCCACTTGCTGCAACAGGGCTTCATCCACCTCGGTGCGAAAGTTACCGCTAAAGCCACCGCCGCCGGGATTACCAAACCCACCGCCGCCAAAATTCCGACCGTTCGGTCCCCGGTTGCCCTGATTGGGATTGGGAGATGATCCGCCGCCCGAGGTGGCGTTGGGCACGCCGACCGCGATCGTATACACGCGCACCCCGAGGTCGGCGGCTTTTTGAGCGGCCTCGATCGGCGAGGGTCCTTGCACGTTTGCCCCATCGGTCAATAGAATAATGATCGCCGGAGCATGGGAACCCATGGGCACGGCCGTGGGCTCTGCGCCGGGGCTCGCCGGGGCGATATCCGCGCCAAAGGTATCCGTGTACAGGGGACCGTAGAGGGCGTTCAGCGACGCGAGGATCCCGCTGCCGATCGCCGTACTCCGCTGCAAGTAAAGTCGGTCGATGGCGTCCAGAACCGCTTGATGGTCCAGCGTAGGCGCCTGGACGATGGAAGCGGTGCCCGAGAATGCGACCAGCCCGACCCGGGTGCTCGGTTTCTGCTGCCCTACGAACACGCGCGCCGCCGACTTGGCTGCCTCGATGCGATTTGGCTTCATGTCCGGCGTTCGCATGCTTCCGGATACGTCGATGGTGAGGACAACGGTCGCCTGCTGTTCAGGGAGAGTCACCACGCCCACCGGTCGCGCCACCGAAGTGATCATCGTCGTGAGTGCGAGGAGGAAGAGCGCCGCAGGAAGATGGCGGCGAATTTTGCTACCCGGCGTTCGGGCGGCCTGGACGACCATGAGACTGGAATAGCGCAGGACGAATTTTTTTCTGCGCCGCTGAGCCCACACGTATGCCGCCGTAACGAGGGGGACGATTATCAATAGCCAGAGCAAATCTGGCCAGAGGAACAACATGCTTTACTCCTTGGCCCACCGCGCGGTAAATGTGCCGCCGCACGGCAGTCATTACCGTACGAGAACCGTCAGACCCTGCGAGTCAGGAGATGCCGCCATTATACGACCTTCTGCCGCTCCTGTCTATGGGGGCTTGACAAATTAGTACATTTATGTATAATATAGCCATGAATAGACAAGCCCGGCAGGAACGCCCCACCGTTTCCGCGCACCTTTCAGAGCGGGAAGGGGCCGCGCTCTTGTGGCGATTGGAGCGCGCGGGGCACTGGGTTGACGAAGGTCGCGAGGCGGCCTTGAGCGCCTGCGGTCTCTCGAGCGCCAAGCTAGGCGTCCTCAAGCACCTCGTCCTCGCCGGCGAGCCGCTCCCGCTCGGACACCTGGCCGCACGGCTGACCTGCGTCAAGTCCAACATCACCCAACTGGTCGACCGGCTGGAACGGGAAGGGCTGGTCCAGCGCGTGCACGACTCCGACGATCGCCGGTGCCTGCGCGCCGCGATTACGGAAGAAGGTCGCCGCCGGTATGCGCTCGGGA
>JBLMXX010000566.1:0-4835 GCA_050257995.1 Acidobacteriota bacterium
GCGTGTTGCCGCCGAACCGGCCCTTGATCGTCAGATCGCGCGGCAGGGCATCCGTCCGCACCGGGACCGTCTCGTCCGACGCTTCGTCCTGCACGTACACATAGACCGTCGCCGCGCCCGCGGCCGCGCCCGCATCCAGCGTCAACGGCACCTTATCGATCCAGGTCTCGCCCACACTCCACGCCGTCGTCGGCAGCGCATCGCCACCCGGCAAACTCGCCGCCGCGGACCTCCATCCCCCATCGGAATCCAGAATCAGGAAACCGGCGCGGTAACGGCGCACCGGTCTTGTGCGCGCTTGCCAGTACAGGGTGAGCAGCAATGTATCCCCCGGCATCATTTCGTCGGCAGAGCTCTCAAAACCCGCCAGGGCGATCTCGTTCCACCGCGCATCAAATCCTTTCGGGACATCGCGCACGGGAACGGCAGCCTCCGGGCGGCTCACCTCCAGCGGCGCGAGCGCGAGCGCCTGCCCGCGCGCGTTGTCCGGCGCGACGATATTCGCCGCGCGCCCGCCTGCCGATTGGTATACCACCACCTGTATCCCATAATCCCCCGGCGGCGTCCCCGGCGGAATTCCAAAGGCGTGCCGGTCCTCGACCACTTGCCCGGGCTCCCAGGTCGACGTCGGTCGCGTCCCATCCGCGGGCTGGTTGTCCTCTTGCGCCCGGATCGCCTGCCCGCGCGCATCCGTCAGGCGCACGCTGACGGTGTAATCGTCATTAATCTTTTGCGTTGCCTGCCAGTCCAGTTGCACCGTCGCCAGTCCGCGTCCCGATTCGACCGGCTCGCGGTTGATGTGATAGCCTACGAGCGCCATCCCGTTGCCAAAGAGGATGGGGGGCTCGAACCGGCTGCCGCGTTCCGGAGTCCCCGCGCGATAAAGGTCCAGCCGCATCTCACCAAATTTGAGATTCGAGACAGCAAAGGCGTGCTGCGCCAGCCACACCTTCGATCCGGTCAGGTCCAATCCCTGTATCACCGCCCAGACGTTGCGGGGCGTCGAGATCGCCTGGTTCAGATCGCGTTCATTGTCCAAAAGCCGGTATTCGAGCGGAGGACCCGCGTAATGGCTCAGGAAATATCCCATTTGCCAGTACGCGTGAAAGAGGACCACATCCCCTGCCCGCGCTTGTTCTTCGACCGCGCGCACGACGGGGATATAGTCCTCGGCGGCGGCGTTGTACCGGTCGAATCGAAAATAGTAATCGTTCAGCGAATACGCGCAGATGCCCAGGAGCGCCACGGCGCCTAACGCCGCCGCCCCCCGATTCGCCTCGCCGAGCAGGTCCAACCCGCGCGCGAGCAAGAGCGCCAGCGGCACGAAAGCGAGGGCGAACAGGCGCGCGACCAAGATCGGGAGCAGGAGGTAGAGCGGATAGACGGCGACGATCGGGACGGCGGCGAGCAGCAGCACCAGTCCATCGCGTGCCGTGATCCGGCGGGATTTGATCGCTATCAGCAAACCGGCGAGGAGGACGGCGAGGAAAGCGGCGGAGAGCACGAGCGCATTCGCGGGCGGGATCGTCGCGCCCGCGGTCAGGGCGGCAAACCCGCGCGCCGCAAATACCGGCAGGGACTGGATGGTATGACCGGCGCGGTCTTCCAAATGCCCCAGCGTGCTGGAGAACCGCAAAGCGAGCCAGGGGAGAAAGAGGAGGACGACCACCGCGGAAACGGCAAGCCACCGCAGGATAAAACGGCGGCGGGTGCGCCAGAAGAATAACAGGAATATCCCTTCCGCCACGAAAATGAATGCCGTATGATAGAGACTGTAAAGTGCCAGGAGCATCGCCGCCGCATACCATATCGCATACGGGTGATTCTCGCCTCGCCCCTCCTCCCTCTCCCCCTCCCACCACCGCACAAAAAAATACAGCGCCAGCGTGGTCAGGAAAATCGCCAGCGCGTACATCCGGATCTCTTGCGAATAATAGACGTCGAACGGCGCGACCGCGGCGAAGAGGGCTGCCAGCCATCCCACGCGCGCGCGCAAGAGACGCTTGCCGGTCACATAGACAAGCGCGACGGTCGCCACACCGGCAAAGCCCGAAAAGAACCGCAGCGCCAGTTCGGACGCGCCCGCCAGGCGCATGTAAAAGTGGAGGAGATAATAATAGAGGGGCGGATGGGGGTCGTTCTCCGCGCCCTCGAACGTGATCGCCACCAGCGATCGGTGCGCCGAGTAGACGCTGTACGCCTCGTCCCCCCACATCCGCAGTTCTCCCACCCGTGCCATCCGCAACGCGAATGCCAGCAGGAGGACCGCCAGGAGCATGGCCCGTTCGCGCGTCCTCAATGCACCAGCACCTTTTCGATCTCGGCATCGCTCGCGCGGCGGAGCACCTGTTTGCGCTTGCCCAGCCAGCGCGGCAGCCCCACCAGTCCCGCCATTTGCCCGCGCAGCCGCGCCCGCGCCGCCGCGCCCCGGATGCTCCGCAAAGCATCCCGCGTGATCTGCCACTGCGCCCGCAAAATATCCCGCCGGTATTTTTTCCACAGCCCCGCCGGGTAATTCTTTGCCAGCACAAAGATCAGGTTGCGCCCGACAAAGTAACTGGCGAGGGGACCGCCGCCCGTGGCGCTCACCATGTGATAGACGATCGCGGCGGGGGCATAGGCGCACGTGTATCCGGCGAGCCGCGCCCGCCACGCCAGGTCCACGTCCTCGATATAACTGCCCAGCTCCTCGTCCAGCAAGCCGATCTCGTCCAGCATCGCTTTGCGATAGGCGGCGGCCGCGCCCTGCGCGCCAAAAAGGCCGCGCGCGTCGTCATACTGCCCGCAGTCCTGCTCCCACACGCCCCGGTTGCCCGGGATGCCGTCGACGCGGCAGAAATCTCCGGCGCTGTGGAGGTGATCGCGGCGGTCGAACAGGCGTAGTTTGCACGCGACCATGCCCGCGTCCGGATGGTCCCGCAAGGCGCGCGCGATTTCTTCCAGCCAGTGCCCGTCCGCTTCGGTGTCGTTGTTCAACAGGGCGACCGTTTCGCCGCGCGCCGCCCGGATTCCCTCGTTCACCGCCGGCGCAAAACCGCGATTCCTCGGCAGGGGGATCACGCGCACCTCGGGATATTCGCGCGCGATGAACTGGACCGATCCATCGGTCGAGCCGTTGTCCACGACGATGATTTCCACGTTCTGCAAAGTCTGGCGGCGCAGGGCAGTCAGGCAGACCGGAAGCAGCTTCAATCCGTTCCAATTGGGGATGATGACGGAGATCATTCCGCTTCCTTGAGCTGCGCGAAGAAATCTTTTAACGCTTGTTCCCAGGGTCGCAGCCGGATGCCCAGCACGGTGGCGGCGGCGAAATTCGCCAGCGCCCCATAGCGCGGCGGAGTGGAATCGCGCTTGTATTCCGCCAGGGGGATCGGGGTGAGCGGGACGTCTGCCATCCCGGCGTATTGCAGGATGCGTTGGGTATATTCATAACGTGACGCCATCCCTTCGTTCACCAGGTGGTAGATGCCGTAATGGTGGGTCTCGATCAAGCGGGCGAGCGCCTGCGCCAGGTCGGGTGCATAGGTCGGATTGGCGATCTCGTCCGCCGTCACTTGCAGCGCGCCGCTCTTCCGCGCCGCCGCCATGATCCGCTTGGGAAAGTTGGCGCCGTCCACGGAAAACAGCCAGGCGATGCGCACGATGTAAAACCGGTCCAACAGCATCCGGACGTACCGCTCGCCGGCGAGTTTGGACGCGCCGTAGGCATTGATCGCATGCGGTTCGTCAAATTCGAGATAAGGGGAATCCTTGGCGCCGTCGAACACTTCGTTGGTGCTGATATAGACCATCGGCGCCGCGGCGCGCTGGCAGGCGAGGGCGACGTTTTGCGTCCCGAGCCCGTTCGCGGTGAACGCCGCCAGTGGATCGCGGGCACAGCCGTCGACATCCGTCATGGCAGCGGCGTGGATGACCAGTTCGGGGTGCAATGCGGCGATCTGCTCGACGGCAGCGGCTTGCACGATGTTGCATTCAGGCAGATCGAGAACGGTTATTTCGTGCGAGGGCTCGAGTACCCGCACCAGTTCGCGACCGAGTTGGCCGCGGCCGCCGACGACCACAATCTTCATTCCATGACCTCGCTAGACGTCCAAAGTCTTGCAGACTTTGGACGTCCGCCTGATTATAGCAGGTTTCCAGCAAATGCGGTAATTTTTGAACGCGATTTATCTTGACGCCTATAGGGGCGTGGTGTATAATCCCCGCGACCGGCGCGGGCGAGGCCTCGCGCCCGGTCGAGAGAGTCTCCCGCACGAACGGCGGGATTTCTATTCGTGGACGACCTCATTCACGAGGAGGTGTTATGGCGGAAGAAAAAAACGACTCCGCGCCCCAGGCCGCGCCGGCGAAGGTCTCGTTCCTTTCGCGGGTGCGGGGCGCGCTGCACGGTCCCGTGCTGATCGGCGTCATCGCCGCGCTGATCGCCATCGGGCTGTCTGTTTTTGGAATGGTTCGCAATCCGGAAGCGACTCCTGTGAACCTCCGGTCGCTGCTGCTGGTCGTGGTGCTGGCCGGCGGTAGTTGGGGACTGATCGCCTGGGCTATCGCGACGGCGGCGGTGGAAGCCGGCAAAGACTAATCGTCAAGATATTCACATCAAAATTATTGTCTTGGAGAATTTTGAAAGAGGTTTGACATGAAAGCCGTGGTAATGGCTGGCGGCGAGGGCTCGCGGTTGCGCCCCTTGACCATCAATCGCCCGAAACCGATGGTTCCGCTGGCAAATCGCCCCGTCATGGGTCACATCATCGAACTCCTCAAGCGCCACCATATCGACGACGTCATAGCCACCCTCCAGTACCGCGCCGGCGACATTCAGAACTATTTTGGCGACG
>JBLMXX010000567.1:0-5581 GCA_050257995.1 Acidobacteriota bacterium
CCGTGTTGAGGAACTTCATTAACAGTTCCGTCCGCAAGGGACCGGGGCAAAGGGCGTTGACGCGAATGTTTTCCCGCGCGTGCACGATAGCCAGTTCGCGCGTCATTGCCAGCACGCCGCCTTTGCTCGCGGTATACGCAACCTGAGGTGTCGCCGCGCCCAGGATCGCGACGAAAGAGGCGGTATTGATGATCGAGCCGCCGCCTGCGCGCTTGAGCGCGGGGATGCCAAACTTGCAGCCCAGAAAGACCCCCTTGAGATTGATCGCCATCGTGAGGTCCCAAACCTCTTCGTCGGTCGTCATCGCATTGTCGTCATTGCTGTGCATGATGCCGGCATTGTTGAACAGTACGTTCAGCTTGCCAAGCGTCTGCTCCGCTACATTCACCATCTTTTCGCAATCCGCCGCTTTGGAAACGTCGGCGTGCACATACACGGCCTCGCAACCCTGTTTCTTGAGCAGAGCGACGGTCTCATTTCCCGCGGCATCGTTCACGTCCACGACGACGATCTTGGCGCCCTCGGCGGCAAACACAAGCGCCGTCTCTCGCCCGATGCCACTGCCCGCGCCTGTAATCAAAGCAACCTTGTCTTTGAGTCTCATGATTCGCTCTCCAGTTGCAATAATAGTGTCCGCGCGCGCGGCGGACATGCTCTTTATATCACAGAACCTTTCTTTTTGCCAGACAGCGCGATGGGGTCAAAGGCAGAGCGGAAGGAGGGACGGGAAGGCGGAAGTGAATACTAGGGATGGAGACGGGGTACGATTATTTATGGCGCGTCCGAGTTGGCTTCATATTGAAGCCGCGTAGCACCGTCGACGGTGCGCAAGGTCATCGTCCTCCGCACGTAATCGCTTGTGCCCATGTGAGGAAGACCGGCAGGTTTCTGTGGAGCCGCAGAGGCAGCGGCGGGGAGGGTAACTTGAGGACGCTGTCGCCGGAGAGGTTTGTCCCCCGTTAGGGTTGACAACTTGTCAACCAGCATTTCGAGACTGGCGAGGTTGTAAATAGGCAAGAGGTCGTCGACAAATGGGAGCACAACCTGCATCCCTTGTGTCGCCGTCGCGCCCGGCTGGCCCGCCAGTGGGCTGAGCCAGATCAGCCGCGATGTGCTACGCCGGAGGCGCGCCATCTCATCCCTCAGCAGTTCCAAATCGCCGCGGTCCCAGCCATCGCTCACGATCAGTACGACGGCACCGGAGCGGAGGACACGGCGAGCCCATTTGAAATTAAAGGTTCTGATGCATTCGCCGATCCGCGTGCCGCCCGACCAGTCCGAGACATGCTCGGCCACTCCTGCCAGGGCTTGGTCCACCTGCCGGCGCTTCAGGCGCGGCGTAGTCCGCGTCAGCCGCGTGCCGAAAACGAAAACCTCTACGGGACCCCTCTCGTGATACAGGGTGTGGAGCAAGTGCAGGATCATCCGCGTATATCGCTCCATGGACCCGCTAATGTCGGCGAGGACCACGAGCGGTCGCGGCTTGATTCTCGGCTCCCGTTCAGGTAGGCGGAACAGTTCCGTGCCATATTTCAGGTTATTCCTCAACAGCCGCGCGAAATGGATCTGTGTGCCCTGCTGAACGGGTCGGTGCCGGCGGGTCTTGCGCGTCCCCACCTGCCAATCCATCGTCGCGATGAGCCGCCGCGCGGCGCGGACCTGCTCCTCTGAAAACTGATCAAACTCTTTCTGCCGCAAAATCTCGAGGGGGCTGTACGCCATGACCTGATCCGTTTGCCGCGAGTCTCCATTGGGACGGTCCTGTTCTCGTTCCCCGCGCTTCCATTCCCGCTCGAGCATCTGGCTGACATTCCTGGGTCGAAAAGCCCGGTGCGAGGGCGCCTGGGTCGGCGCGATAGCGGATTGGGATGGCTTGCCCCGAATTTGGAAAAACAATGCCAGGGCGCGGTCAAACAGGTCCAAGTCCTCACGACGACGGACAAAGACCGCTCGCGCCGCGTGGTCAAAGTCATCGCGGGCGCGGAGTCCCATCAGGTCGAGCATGCGCGCAAAATCACTCACCTGTTCAGCCGAAACGGGAATACCAAACGAACGGAGCAAACGCGCAAAGACGACGAGGTTTTGCAGAAAATAATCGCCGGGCGCAACGGTGGTTTCCGGGCCCATTACGGATTCTCCGCGCCCAGCCCTGCGGCGAGCGGCTGCCCGGCCACCTTCTGCACGTCATCTTGATATTTCAACAGCACTCCAAGCGTACTCTTGACCGTCTCCTCGTCCAACGCGTTGGCTTTGAGGGCGATCAGCGTTTTCGCCCAATCGAGCGTTTCGGCGATGCCGGGCAATTTGTACAAGTCCTGCCCTCGCAAATCCTGCACAAAGGCGACAATTTGCCGCGCAAGGCTCTCCGCTACGCCAGGCACCTTGTTCCGGACGATCTGCAGTTCTTTCTCAAAAGAGGGAAAATCGATCCAGTGATAAATGCAGCGGCGCTTGAGCGCGTCGTGAATCTCGCGGGTGCGATTCGAGGTGACGACGACGACCGGCGGCTGTCTGGCTTCCAGCGTGCCAATTTCAGGGATCGTGATCTGCCAATCCGACAAGAGTTCGAGCAAAAAGCTCTCGAATTCTTCGTCGGCGCGATCGAGCTCGTCGATCAGCAGAACGGGGGCGCGTGCGCCATGGTTCTCGATCGCTTGCAAGAGGGGACGCTTGAGCAGAAATTCTTCAGAAAAGATATTCTTGCGCGCTTGCTCGCGTGAACTCCCTTCCGCTTCGAGCAGGCGGATTTCGAGAATCTGGCGCGGGTAATTCCATTCGTACACGGCCGTGTTGACGTCCAGCCCTTCGTAACATTGCAGCCGAATCAAACGCGTGTCCAGCAGGCGCGCGAGGACTTTGGCGACCTCGGTCTTGCCTACGCCGGCTTCCCCTTCGAGAAAGAGTGGCTTGGACAACTGCAGCGAGATGAAGATCGCGGTCGCTAGGCCGCGGTCCGCCATGTACCGTTGGTCTGCCAGCGCCGTCTGGATTTCGTCGACATTATCGAACAATTCATTTCTCCAAGCCTGTCCCGGGGCTGCACCTACGCCGGAGGAGGCGGCACAGACTGAGACGGCGATGCAGGTTGTGATGAGGCGACCGGTTGCGGCGACGGCTTACTAAATTCTTCCGCCAGCGATTTGGCTCCGTTTTGAATGAACTGTTTCCCGACCATATCGATCATTCGCTGCCCCACGGAGGCGAGGGGACCATTGACATTGCCAAACCCTTCGTAGGTGACCAGGGTCTTTCCTTCCTGGTCCGCCAGCGTGAGCGCCATATCGCCGCCGGTGAAGTTGCCGCCTCCCTTTCCCTCGCCGTGAAATTTGACATACTCGGGAGCGCGCTTTTCAAGCACGTTGATAACACCATCATACTTGCCCTTGACCATCGCCACGCCGATGGTGGCTGTCGCCTCATACTTGTCCTCGGCGATCTGCACCAGGCGTTCCACCTTTATCCCCGGGATCCGGTTGAGAACCCGTTGGAGGACATCCGTATCGAAGACGCGATTCCATACCTCCTCGCGTGACGCTTCTACCGTAACGTTACCCTGCAATTTCATTGACATATTTGTTTCCTCGCGCTCGCCGGTTTTCCTTTATCATTCACCCGTTGCCGATAACTGGCGTATCGCCGCTGCGGGGTCATGGTCGAACTGTTCTTTGCACGAAACCGCGCAGAAATAGAACTTGGCGCCATTGTATTCCGAGACATATCGCGCCGTCGCAATCTCCACCGTCATGCCGCAGATCGGATCCGTGGCTTCGGCGGCGACGATCGATTCCGCTACCGCCAGCACCTGCGCGGCTTCAGCCGCTTGCGGCGCCCAATGACGACGGCGCGCCTGGACCATCTCAGCCAGGATACTGGCGGCGATTTCGTCCGGCGTGACGGCTCCAATGTCCAGTCCTGCCGGTGCCTTGATCCGCGCGGTCTGCTCGTCGCTCAAGCCGTGCTGCCGCAAGTATTCGATCCGCGAGCCCAATTTCCGCTTGCTTGCCACAAAGGCAATCAAGGGCACACCACTGCGTGCCGCGGCTTGGAGGGCAGGCTCATCGTCGTGTCCCTGGGTCGCTACGACGATAAATGCAATTGGGTGCAGTGCGGGCAACTTGAATCCCGGGTCATTGGACAGGGAGGCGGCATCCGGGAACTCGGCGCGCGCCGCCAGAGGGTCCACCACGTCCACTTGCCAATTCAGGACCTCGGCAAGCTGTGCCAGCGTAACGGCAACCGGCGAATTACCGAGCAAGACCAACTGTGGGCGCGGCAGGACCGGCTCGACGTAAATATCGAGGGTGCCGCCGCTGTGGCACGTAATCGGAAACTCGATCACGCCTTCGTCGTCAAAAGTTGAGTCCCCTTCCGGCCGGGTGGCGCCCTTGCCGACGAGGCGCAGGAAACGCGGCTGCCCGTCGCGGATCGATTTCTTCCCCTCGCGAATCACGGTATCCTGGGCGCACCCTCCGCCGATCCAGCCTTCCAAAGTGCCATCCGCCTTGATAATCCCCTTGTCGCCTGGCTTTGCCGAGATGGGCTTTTCGACGCGCACCACGGTTGCGACCGCGAACGATTCACCGTCGCGGCTCATTTCGTATATTTTCGAAAACACGTCCAATGCCATTTGATGAACCACCTATCTCGTTCGACGCTGTCGCTTGGGAAGGAGCAGAGTACCGCGGCAGGATGAACTGCCACAGCAACACGCGTAACGCTCTTTCCATTCGGTGCGATAGCGTCCCTGATATTCTAAATGATAATCGTACGTGAGTTCTTCGCCGGGCAAAATATCGCAGAGTGCATCGATAAAGATGTGCCCGTTCTCGTTCACCGCCTCGCAGTTGGGCTCGCACGAGTGATTTATGAAACGCCCCTCGTTTCCTCCCACGCCCGCATCAATCACCGTCTTTTTGTCTACCGTGAACAAGACCGTATGCGGATGCTCCATCGCCTCCTCATCATAGCGAGCATCGGCCTCCCGGTGCGAGATCCGTTCCCCGGTGTATTCGATAATGCGGCTGCCCTTGAGAATACGCGAGCGCGCAAAAACACCCCAACCCTGAATCGGCGACGACCGGACCTCAAACATGCGAACGGGCACGTTTGCCCCTGTAGAGACGCCCTGGCAGGGCGTCTCTACAGGACCACGCGGCGTCTCTACCCTTTCGCATCAGGGGGTGTCTCTACCCTTCCGAACCACGTGGCGTCTCCACCCCTTTGCATCACAGTGCGACGCCCTTCTCCTTGAGGACCGCCCACACTTTGGGCGGGGTAATGGGTATGTCGATATTGGTGACGCCGAGGTGCGCGAGCGCGTCCACGACGGCATTCGCGATGGCGGGCGGCGCGCCCACGGTCGCCGACTCGCCGACGCCTTTGGCACCGAACGGATGGTGCGGCGAAGGCGTACAGGTCTTGTCGAGTTCCCAATTTGGCGTTTCGACGGCGGTCGGCAAAAGATAGTCCTGGAACGTGCCGCTCAAGTGATTGCCGTTCTCGTCATAGACCATCTCTTCCATGAGAGCGGGAGCCATTCCCATCGCCAACCCGCCGTGAATCTGTCCGTCCACGATCATGG